>CAIRSO010000170.1 GCA_903881215.1 uncultured Bacteroidia bacterium | reverse complement strand
TGCTTCCTCCAAGCTAAATGGAAGGCTTCCTACGAAAATGTTCATAAAAAAAAACTTATTTAATTGTAAATAATCCGATGTAAAGGTAGTTATATTTTAATTCAAAAAGTGTTTTGTTAAATATTTTATTATTAGCTTATAATGCTGTTATTCAGATATATATTACGTAATTCATTTTTTTTCAACTTCTGCATGTAGCTTCGAAGGCACTTAATCTCAGACAATGCACCTATTTGAGAACCAGTTTTTTAGTGGACTGCAATCCGGTAGGAAAGCTTTACCATCAAAGTGTTGTTTGGCTTTTCTTGTTTGTAGAGCTCACTTAAGTTGTGCGAAAAATCAAAGTTGCCATTGGATGCTTCAAAACGGCGGTTTTGCGACCAGACCAGATAAAGGGCTGAGCCGGGAAGGTACTCCCATCTCAGAACCAGATTGGAAAGAAATTCATTAAAATTGAAATTGGGATTATCAAATTGATAGTCTGTAATCCCGTCTTTGTTTTCATCCACCCTGTAGACTGACCGATCATTTGAAGTCGTAAGTTGTTGTGAATCATAAATGTGAAAACGATCAAAATAATACTTATTTGTTGCCTGGGTTACCATCTTTAAATCCTTGTATTTCCCGGAGGTAATAAAGGGTTGTCCCCAGTACTGGATGGTCAGATTTGGTGTTATATTGATATTAATTCGCGTCGAAAAGGATAGGATAGTCTGATTGATGGATCCGAGAATGTACCTTTTTCCGTTTGAATAATTCCTTTCATCGACATATTGCAGATTATCCCGATTGAGTATAAGAGATGGCTCAAACAATAACTCCAGAGAATTATGGGGTTGGTATCTTATTATGGGTATGAATTGATCTGTTGATCCTGAATTGAACTTTTGCCTTGCATGAACCTCATGGTATTTTAAAGATAGCTTTTTGCGTGCGTCGGTTTCAATAAAGTACCAGAAAGATTTGGTGGCTGGCATTAGCATGGCAGGTCCTCCGCGCAATTGGGAAGCTTGTAGCGATTCTGAGTCCATGTTTAAACCACAGTGTAGAAACCATTGGTTGGAAAATTGAATGTGTCCGTTGAAATTGCCTCCGGTTACAAGATGATCACCATTGTAATTGAAAGCATTCCATTGATTTAGATTGAGCCTGGCGGAACGCATGATTCCGACAGGTTTGTTGAATTTGTAGCCGGCCCAGGTTACCTGAATGATTTCATCTGTTGAACGTAAATAACCGATGTCATTCAACTCAAGACCCGGAGATTTCCACATGGCAGCAAACAAACAATTGAAATTCCCGCCAATCTTGGACAATTGAAAATTCCCTCCATTGCCTGAAAGCGATGTGCTATTTTCATTGTAATGCAGATGAGTTGCTGCAGGTTGCTGAAATAGATGTGCCGAAGATGTCTGGGTTTTGGTAATGGCTTCCTTGCTGCCCTGTACGTTGCTCACTACAGCATTTAACTGAAGCAACCAGTTCTTTTTATTGAAGTATTGTTTGAAATCAAAGCCGGCAGAGCGGCCATTCCGATGCAAATCAGAGGTCAGGAGAGAGTCATTCAGGTTTCGGTCTGTGCTGGTTCCTAGGAAGCCCAAAATCGTATTTCCATCTTTGCTGTCCTTTTGAATCCGTCCAACGAAGTAATTGGTCAATGGCTCCACAGTTTGAAGACGGGTCACGCCCTGGTAGTCGATTTTGGCATTTTCCTCTGCCCCCAGGCTCTCAATAACACCAACCGACCATCCTTTTGAGGTCTTGCCGGTCAGTTTTGCTGCTCCGAGAATCCGGCTAAAAGAAGGGACACCTGCATATTCATTGTCTCTCAAATCAAGCGAAATATGTGGTCTCCTTCCAATTCTTCTCGAATAGAAAAGCTGCTCTGTGGATAGTTCTCCATCGCCAAAGCCAAGCTGGAAACGGGTAATGTTGTTTCCTTCGATAAAAAATGGCCGTTTTTCCACAAAAAAAGTCTCGTAAGCCGTCAGGTTGACCTGTGAGGGATCTGCTTCTACTTGTCCGAAATCCGGATTAATCGTAAAATCCAGTGTTAGATTATTCGTGACTCCAATTTTCCCATCCAGTCCGGCATTTAGTTTGGTATCTGAACCATCCCTGAATTGGTTGTTATTTTCCCGGGGATAATTGTTCACTCCGGCGGTGAAATAAGGAGTTAGGTCGAGTTGTTTCTTAGGCTTAAGCTCACCATCAAAGGCAAGTTCACCATAATGCCTTGTAAATCCTGAGGCATTTCTTGCGATAGGTTGCCAAACAGAAAATTCATTCTTGCGGAAGAGTAAACGAACCACCTCAAATCCCCAAACCTCTTTCGAGTTTTTTTCAAACCGTAGCTGAGTCAATGGTATTTTCATTTCTGCGCTCCAACCCCAGCTTTGTTTGGCCGTTTTTACGTACCATATAGGGTCCCAGGTCAGGTCTTCTACCATACCGTCTTCGGTAAATATCTCATCTGTCTTGACACCCGATGCTGAGACAAAAAAGCCAAAAGCTGTTCTTAAATCGTGGTAACTGTCAAACGCCAGACCCACCATATCGCCATCCGATTTGTCCTTTCTGGATAATCTGCTCACAATGCTGTCGGGGGAAGTATCCAGCGCTTTGATGGCAACATAGATAAACTCATCATCGAAAAGCAGCCTGAATTGGGTTTCCTGCGAAGGCTTTTGGTCTTCATAGGGTTCTCTTTGAATAAAACCTCCTTCCCAGAGTCCTTCCCAGGCTTTGTCGTCCAGGATGCCATCAATGAGTACAGGGGAAGTGCATTTTTCTGCCAGGTACTTCTTTTTTGCTTTTTCCTGAGCAAACATTAGAGAATAGTTTGCAAGCAGCATGAAAAGTACGAAGTAATATTTTAACATTAAGCGAGCTCATTTTTGTACAGCCTATAGGACGAACGACTTTGCCTTTCGTTACATGGGAAGTATCTAAAATAGGAAAAATTGTCAAAAATATTCATCCGGCCTCCTAAACTTTTTTATTTTTCATGTAAGTTTGTACGCTTTTTAAAAGATACTGAATTATGTTTGAAAATCTTACGGATAAACTGGAGCGGTCGTTCAAATTACTGAAAGGCCAGGGGAAAATTACTGAGATCAATGTTGCTGAAACCTTGAAAGAGGTTCGCAGGGCTTTACTCGATGCGGACGTCAATTTTAAGATTGCCAAGGATTTTACAACACGAATAAAAGATAAAGCCATTGGTCAGCAGGTTATTACGTCTTTGAATCCTAGTCAGCTGATGGTGAAAATCGTTCATGACGAGCTGGTTGAGCTGATGGGAGGACAGGCGGTTGATATTAACCTGAAAGGATCTCCTGCAATTATTCTGATGTCCGGTTTACAGGGATCAGGTAAAACAACTTTTTCCGGAAAATTAGCCAATCGGCTGAAAACCAAGCAGGGAAAGAATCCGCTTTTGGTAGCATGCGATGTCTACAGGCCTGCTGCTGTTGAACAATTACGTATTCTGGGTGCTGCCATAAACGTGAATGTCTACGCGGACGAAACCACCAAAGATCCGGTTAAGATAGCCAAAGATGCCGTCAGAGAGGCCAAATTGAAAGGCAACGATGTGGTCATCATTGACACCGCAGGACGTTTGGCCATCGATGAGCTGATGATGAAAGAGATCGAAGCCATCAAAAATGCTGTCAATCCTGGGGAGATCCTTTTTGTGGTCGACTCGATGACCGGACAGGATGCAGTGAATACAGCCAAAGAATTCAACGACAGACTGAATTTTGACGGGGTCATCCTCACAAAGTTGGATGGTGATACCCGAGGTGGAGCAGCCCTTTCGATTCGATCGGTGGTGTCCAAGCCGATCAAATTTGTCGGGATGGGCGAGAAGATGGATGCCATCGATGCATTCTATCCAAGCAGGATGGCAGATCGTATTCTTGGCATGGGCGACATCGTTTCTTTGGTTGAAAAGGCCCAGGAGCAATATGATGAAGAGGAGGCTCGAAAACTTCAGAAAAAGCTGGCCAAGGACCAGTTCAATTTTGATGATTTCCTGAAGCAGATTCAGCAGATCAAGAAGATGGGTAACCTGAAGGATCTTGCCGGCATGATTCCAGGTATGGGAAAAGTACTGAAGGATGTGGATATTGAGGATGATGCATTTAAACATGTGGAGGCCATTATCTATTCAATGACCAAGGCTGAGCGAGCAGATGCAGCACTGATTGATGGCTCAAGGCGTAAACGCATTGCCAATGGATCAGGAACTTCTGTTCAGGAAGTTAACCGGTTGCTGAAGCAGTTTGCAGATACGCGCAAAATGATGAAAATGGTGTCGTCGGGAGCAAACATGAAGAAGATGATGACGCAGCAGGGGAAAGGACATAGGTAAAGGGAAAAGGATAAAGGATAAAGGATAAAGGGAAAAGTCAAAAGGATAAAGGATTGCAGCTTGATATATTCTAAACATCAGTACAAACATGGTATTAATTGACGGCAAAGAGATAGCAACAATTCTGAAGCAGGAGATTGCTGAGGAGGTTGCACAGATTGTGGCTTCAGGCCAGAGAGCACCTCATCTGGCTGCCATTCTGGTCGGTCACGATGGCGGCAGCGAAACCTATGTGGCTGCCAAGGTCAAAGCCTGCGAACTGGTAGGTTTCGAATCAACACTCATTCGTTTTGAAGATACTGTTACGGAGGAAGAATTACTGCAATGCATTGTCGGACTGAATGACAATACTGCCATTGATGGGTTTATCGTTCAGCTTCCGTTGCCAAAACACATTTCAGAAGAGAAGGTCATCGAGACCATCGATCCCCAAAAGGATGTGGATGGTTTTCATCCGGTGAATGTTGGAAGGGTAGTGGCAGGCATGCCCGCCTTTGTTTCGGCTACACCGTTTGGCATCATGGAGTTGTTGCGCAGGTACAAGATTGAAACGAAAGGCAAAAGTTGCGCGGTGATCGGCCGGAGCAACATTGTCGGTCGGCCGATGAGCATCCTGCTATCGCAAAAAGGAGTCGATTGCACGGTTACATTATGCCATAGCCGTACCAAAAATCTGAAAGAGATCTGCCTGAATTCGGATATTATCGTGGCAGCTCTCGGAATGCCGGAGTTTTTAACCGGCGACATGGTTAAAGAAGGAGCCGTCGTGATCGATGTCGGGACAACCCGCGTGGCGTCAGATCAGACCAAATCCGGCTTCAAATTGAAAGGCGATGTTAAATTTGACGAAGTGGCCCCAAAATGTTCCTTCATCACGCCGGTACCGGGTGGGGTAGGGCCAATGACCATTGCTTCACTACTTTACAATACATTATTATCTAACAAGCATAAGATTTACAGCTAAATGATCCGTTATAATTGTTCTATAATTTTTAAAACTGCCTTGCTTTTGGCAGTTTTTCTTACTTCCTGCAAAACGGTACCAATTACCGGCCGCAGGCAACTTAGTCTGGTCAATGAATCAGAAGTGATGAGCATGAGTCTGAGCCAGTATGACCAATTCATCAAATCCAACAAGATTTCGACCAACAAATCCGAGACAGACAGAATCAGGAGAGTTGGTGGAAAAATTGAGGTTGCTGTTGAAAAATATTTCAAAGACAAGGGATTGTCCTCCTACCTGGATGGCTACAAATGGGAATTCAACCTGATTGAAGACAAAACGGTGAATGCCTGGTGTATGCCGGGTGGTAAAGTTGTTGTCTACACGGGCATCCTTCCATTGATCAAGAATGATGCTCAGCTGGCTACAGTCATGAGCCACGAAATTGCACATGCAGTAGCCCGGCATGGAGGCGAGAGAATGAGCGAACAGCTTGTTGCACAGGGGGCAGGACTGGCCTTATCCGTTGCGTTGTCTCAAAAGCCAAAAGAGACGCAACAACTGGCTATGGCTGCTTTTGGCATGGGATCACAACTTGGTTACCTGTTGCCTTTCTCCAGGACGCACGAATACGAAGCAGATGAGATGGGCTTGTATTTTATGGCCATGGCCGGCTACGATCCAAGTCAGAGCGTTAATTTCTGGAAGGCCATGGCTGCCAACAGTCAGTCCAATGGACCTGAGTTTTTACGCACCCATCCGCTCGACGAGAACAGGATTGCCAGGATAAATGAAAAATTGCCGGAGGCGATGAAATATTATCAGCCGCAGGGAAAGAAATAGTTCTAAAGTTCACATTGCTGAGGTTAAAAATGAATATCCATGCTAATCAACTAATTTAGCTGACTCCATAGTTTGTTAAGGATGTCTTGG
>CAIRSO010000169.1 GCA_903881215.1 uncultured Bacteroidia bacterium | reverse complement strand
TACAATGGCGATATTTTCATAACTATATAATTATAGGGATAAAATTTAAAACACCGTTAGCCTTTAAACGTACCAATCAGTCGTCATAGGCAGGCGACTTTAATCCAAAACGGTGACTCCTATGGTCCAATCTTGTGATCTTCGACAGCGGCCAAAGACAGTTGTTTTCAGCTGATTGAAGCCGTTGAGTGGTCACGGGTTATCCGGTTTGCTGACGTAATACTTTTACGCAGCCCATTATTGAGGACTCAAGGTTGGATAGATTGGTCAGGGGCAAATGCTGCCAATGGGCGAGCTGAACAGGAACTGACGTTGATCGTGATAAATTCATGACTCGTCATTCCTGCCCTGACCATCTTATTTGCCGGTATTGAAGCCACGGTGACAGTTCTGACAGATTTCTTCCAGACGATTTTTCCATCTCAATGGAAGTCCTGATTTCAAATCTTCTTGGCAGCTCAGTCCGGTTCAGAATCCGTTTCTCCAATTCATTTTACCCATAGGGAAATTGAAAAACTTGAGCATTCTTTTATCCATGGTGATTATCACCGGCAAGAGACATGAATATGGTCACTTATCGCATCAGGCTCGCGATGATTGTAGGTTATTATTTTAAATAGGACTTTAGGTCAGCCTTCTACTTTCTTATTCATCAGTTGATGACGATTGCATCCATTGATTAATCCTTGAGATTTATGCTTTCAGAGAATTATGCCGATATCCATAACAGAAGAGGAATATCTTTGAGGAAGGTGGTGCATTCATATGACGATATCAGCTAATCAAGTAGATGGCGTCATAAAGGCCTATAACAAGCAATATAAAACCAGAGTCACCTCTGATAATGGGACGTCTTCTCAGCAGGCCAGGTATGCCGACGTGGTGACGTTGTCAACGTACGAAGATGTCAGAGTCGATGTGGAAAAAAAGATGACCAGCAATTTTATTGATATCTTGAAAAGTATCACAAAATAAGATCATCAGGGGGAAAATGGAACAAATGAAATAGATGAAGCCGTGTCCTGTTCCACTATAAGACTCAGCTTTAAATCAGCCATATCCCAAAGCTCAAGCCGATTTAGAAGTCGTTTCTCCATTTCATTTTACCCATATAGAAATAAGGGGCTTTGAGCATTTTCGTGATGATGGCGATTATAACCGGCAAGAGACAGGGCAACGATCAGAATTCGCATCAGGCTTCCTGTGGCCGTTGTTCACTTGAGAGACTTTTGATGACTGACGTGTCGGCAAATTACTCTCTCGGTCATGGACACCACTCCCATCCCCACAGTGTGTCACCAACATTTCCTTGACATAAAAGACGAAAATTCTTATAAATTCAGGAGACGAGAATAATATTTCATCATAGAATTGAGGGTTGACTGAAACTGGTCAACCCTTTTTTATAGTGAAAATTAGCTGAACAAATTTAGTTCATTTCAGGGGGTGTCGTATGTCTGAATCGAAAGCTGATAAATGGATGTCGTGGGTGGCCCTTGCGACAGCGGTTATGGCTGTATTTGCTGCAATCACAACCCTCTATATGGGGAAATATTCATCCCGTGCGATTTTGAATCAGGGACAGGAAACAAGTCAATGGTCCTTTTATCAGGCAAAAAGTATCAAGTCATATATCTATGAAATACAGAAACAAAAATTAGAGTTAGAAATGCTGTCTCTGAAGGAAGGCAAATCGAACCCCCTTATGGACAAGTACGTCCAGATCGCAAGCGATTATGATAAACAGATCAAACGCTACAGCAAGGAAAAAGAGGAGATAAAGGTGGCTGCTGATGAACTGGGGAAATCGAAAGAGGATGCCCAAGTTCGGGCGGGAAACTTCGGTTACGCCCTTATTTTCCTACAGATATCTATCATGCTTTCTTCCATTTCTGCACTGACGAAGAAGAAACCACTATTCTACCTCGGTCTTTCTGCCGTTGGCGGAGGGTTGTTCTTCTTTTTCAATGCGATCTTTCTATTTTACTTGTAGATTTACCAACGGACAAAATCCGTTTTTCATTTCCCATTTACCCATGTGGGAAATAAAGCAAATTGAGCATTTTATTGTCCATGTTGATTGTCACCGGCAAGAAACAGGACACAGATCAGAATTCTCATCAGCTTCCCCTGGTCATTGTCCATACGGAAAATTCATACCTGTATCTGAAAAATATGGTATCATCCAAATCAATCAAGAAACTGATGACCAGAGGATAAGCAAGCAAAAGCTGCCAATACTAACACGCCTCGTAGAATAAAAGCGTAACTTCATAATCTTTAACGACCACAATACCAAAGCAAACAGGGGTAGGCGCTATATGGCCGGTATCAAATTCAACACAGCGACGAAAGAAATCGAGATAAAAGGTCCAGAATCATTCATCGAATCTAATTTCGACAAGATCATGGATCT
>CAIRSO010000168.1 GCA_903881215.1 uncultured Bacteroidia bacterium | reverse complement strand
CTTGCATTTGGTCTGGTTACCCTGATTGCGATTGCTGTAAGGCTATACATAAGTTTCTCTCATGAGCTGATCCTGGGCGTGGACGGAGGTTATTATCCGGTGCAGGTAAGGAATATTTTAAACACCGGATTCCTCAGTTTTAAAGACGTTCCGCTCTATTTCTATTTTTGCGCTTCGATCGTGAAAGGCATTTCCTTTTTGGGGTTCACCGTCACCGATGCCACCATCATTTCTGTCATCAAGATTGTTGACAGTGCCGCTTTGCCCTTGCTGGCCATTCCATTGTATAAACTGGTAACCCGGAAAGAGCAACCTGTTTCTGTTCCCGCAGCGATCGCTATTCTCTCTTTTGCCATTCTCTCATTCACCCCGTTTGTAATTCTGGGTGACCTGCAAAAGAATGCGTTTGCCATACCTTTGGCGTTTATGTTCATTCTTTTTTGTGAGGATTATTTGATTAATCCGGTCAGGAGAAATTTAATAGCCGTCGTAATTTCACTGACTGTCATTGCCCTTACTCACTTTGGCGTTTTTGTATTTAGCCTGGCAATCCTGATAATTGGAATCTTTATTATCTATCGAAAAAAAGCAATACTTCCATCCCTCATCCTCTTTTTCGTTGGATTTGGACTGATTGCCTTGTTCGATTTTAACCGTGCTTTCCGATTATTAACATTTTGGAAGGTCATTTTTGAAGGACCTGCATTGTTGCAAGGCTCATTGCCATTTCCACTTCTATTGAATTTCCTGTTTTCTTATCTCCTTGCAGGTTTTGCTGTTTTTCAATTCCGGAAGTTTAATAACAGATTGGATAAAGCCTCGAAATACATGGTGCTTACCTTAATTATCTTGATTGGTTTATTTGCATTTCCTTTAATCGATCAGGAGTATTTCCAAAGATTTAATGTCTTGTTGTTCATTCCGCAGCTCTTGTTGATAGCCTATATAATCCGGATGAATCCAAAATTTGCACCTCCTCTTTCAATTTCGCTCGTTTTACTAACAACTTTGTCTATTTTCATGTATTTTTCAGAAGAAAAGAAGCCATGTATCACCGATCAGACATTTCACGACATACAAAATATCAGGAAGCTTCTTCCTGAAAACAGAGAAAGCAGTATTGTAATTGCAAGTCATGGCATGGAATTCTGGACAGCTTGGGCATTAAATGTGAAGGTTGGGCAAGACAGGGCGATGGACAAAATTGGACTGGATAAGTACATCAATGTTATCCTCCTGCAACAAAAAAACGAAGAGAAGCAAGGACCACCGGGAGGCAAGCCATTACACAAAACAGGAAAGGAATGGCAGGCCATCCACCAATGGGACCAGGAATGGGTCCGCGAATGGGGCGTCCGGTTCCTGAAAATTTTAAGTTGATCTATAGCTCTTCCAATTTGAATGCCTATCAAAAATTGAACTGAAACACTATGTTTAAAACACGAAAAGCGTTTCTCCTGCTGTACGCAATAATTTGGGTGCTTGTGTTGCTATCGCCCTATTTTAGATATATGCAGGATTTCAGTCCGAATGGTTGGAGCAGAATGATCGGCGACTGGACAAGTCTCTTCTTGCTCCTGATGCTTTTTCTGATCAATCTATTTGTGCTGGTACCCCGATTACTCTTTAATGACAAAAGATCTCAATACTTTGTCATTGTTGGTGCCATGATATTCGCTGTAGCTGTTATCAGTTTAATCATTCATCCAATAGGACCTCCTCAGCCACCTGGAATGGCAAATCCTCCGGGAGAAATTCAGCCTGACAGACCCTTCGAGCTTCTTCCATTGCTGGGGACAATTCTGAACAACCTGATTACTGCCTTGCTCATCATAGGTAGCAGCACCGCTCTCGAGCTAGAATACAAATGGCGGAGTGAACAAAAATTGCGAAAGGATGAAGAGAAGGAACATCTCAAAACAAACCTTGCCCTTTTGAGGCACCAGGTAAGTCCGCACTTTTTGATGAATACCCTCAACAACATTCATTCATTGGTCGAAATTGATTCGGCAAAGGCACAGGATGCCATCGAACGGCTATCCACGCTCATGCGGTATTTGCTTTACGACTCCGCTCAAAATTCCATTGAACTGAAAAAGGAGGTCGAATTTATCAACAGCTTTATCTCACTGATGCAACTCCGGCATTCGGATGAAGTGGAAGTGAAGGTGGTAATTCCTGAACAAATTCCTGCTACCAGGATTCCGCCAATGCTGTTTATTTCGCTGCTCGAAAATGCTTTTAAACACGGGGTAAGCTATCCGTTAAAATCCTATATTTATTTTGAACTTCAGGTAAACGAAACTTCCCTGAATTGTGTCATCAAAAACAGCAAGCATAACTTACCAGGAAAATCTCAGGGCGAATATTCTGGTATTGGTTTAGAAAACATTAAGAAAAGCCTGAAATTATTGTATGAAGATGATTTCAGACTAGATATCCAGGATATGGAAAATGAATTTGAAGTGAACCTTACTATTCTTCTATGAAGATCACTTGCATAGCCATTGACGACGAACCGCTGGCGGTAAAGAAGATAGCCGGCTATATCCAGAAAATCCCATTTCTGGAACTGGTGGCCGAATGCAGGAGCGCCTTTGAAGCGATGGAGATCCTCCGTACCAACAAGATCCAGCTTATGTTTATCGATATCAACATGCCGGATTTTAACGGGATGGAATTTGTAAAATCACTGACTGAAAAACCATATATCGTATTCACTACAGCCTACAGCGAGTATGCAGTGGAAGGTTTTCAGGTGGAGGCGGTCGATTATTTGCTTAAACCCATTTCATTCAGCAATTTGCTCAAAGCCGCCAACAAGGTGAAGGAGCTGGTCGATTTGAAGTCAGCCATACTACCGGAAACTGTTAAATCAACCGCCAATCACCTCTTTGTCAAATCCGAGTACAAACTTGTACGCATCGAACTCGACGACATCAAATACATCGAAAGTCAGCACGAATACATCAAAATACATCTGACAAACAGTGCTCCTGTGCTAACGCAGTTGAGTCTGAAAGCCATCGAAGAACAACTTTCCCCCGAAAAATTTATGCGGGTTCACCGGTCATTCATCGTTCAGCTAAACAAAATATCAGTCATCGATCGAAACAGAATCGTTTTCGATGGCAAAGTTTATATTCCGGTAAGCGACCAATACAAAGAAAAATTTCAGGAGTATATTGATGGGAATTTTGGTTAACTTACGCTCAAGGAACCAGACAATCTTCAATTGTTAAACCAATAACCATACTCATGAAAAGAATAGTATTAATTTTCAATCGGCCACCCTACGACGGAACCGATGTAACTTGGAATGGCCTGCGTCTGGCCGAAACTTTGCATAAGAAGGGAATCGAAGTTGGGATTTTTCTGATGAATGATGCTGTTGACCTGGCCCGTGAAGCCTGCCAACCACCCGAAGGTTACGACAAGAATCTTTCTGAAATGCTGAAGGAGTTGATTGCAAAAGGTGTTCCTGTTGAAGTTTGCGGCTCTTGCATGTCGCGCTGCGGCATCCACAAAAACCACCCCTATTTCGAAGGTGCCAACAAATCAACCATGACTTTCCTGGCCGATTGGGTGATTGACAGTGACAAGGTTTTGACCTTTTAGGAACCCGAGAAGATATTCTCAGGTTTAAACACTTTGTTATTATTGACCAATTGGTTTAAGTCCGCTGGATTTTATTCGTGATTCAATATATTTTTTGAATTCTTCAAAAGTCATATTTTGAGTTTCATTACTAATTTTGTCACGAATTTCGCGCATCATTTTTACTGCGTCAAATGTTTTTTCTTTCTTAGTCTCCATAATTAACTAAATCTTTAGAACTTCTTATTTCGATCATAGGGTATCCAAACCTATAGTTGACAGAATTATACCCCTTAATCCGGTCAAGATTTACGATGTGTTTAAAATTCCAGCTCGCCAGGACATCCACCTTATTTATTGTTGCTAATGCAATGTGTCTGCAATCTTCTAAGCTCGTCTTTCCGATAACCTTTTCTGTGATATAAGTATCAGCTAGTTGTATTGCATCCTCTGTCAAATTAATACGTTCAAACTTATCTGCTGAATAATTGTACAATAGTTCTCTTACATTTTGAGGGGCACCGATCAGCTCCAATTCAAGTAGGTCTGAAATAACAAAAATGATTTCTTTATTTTCAAGTCTTTCAAATAATTTTTTGGTTGGCTCACTGAATTCTTCGTCAAAGTATCCTCCGACAACCGATGTATCTATGTAAATCCGAGGTTTCATCAGAATGAAATTTGTTTTTCAATGGTCTGATGGAATACCCACATATTCATTTTCGGTTGGTTTGAACATTGTATCATGGGTATTTCATATAAGAGTTTCAACAAATTTACAAATTATATCTTTCATTAGCTTCACTTTGTTTCTTTTCCTTAAATGCACCCGATTACTTATCTTTGCGAATTAATTGAAGATTAGCAATACGATATTCCAACAAATGAGCAATTTCAAGAGAACCCTGATCACCTCCGCCCTGCCTTATGCCAATGGACCAGTCCACATCGGACATCTGGCCGGCGTTTACGTCCCTGCCGATATTTTTGCCCGTTACCTCCGGCTGAAAGGGGAGGAAGTTCTCTTCATTGGCGGTTCCGACGAACATGGTGTTCCGATTACCATCAAGGCAAAAAAAGAGGGAACCACTCCGCAGGCCATCGTCGACAAATACCATGGGATGATCAAGGATTCCTTCGAAAAATTTGGAATCTCTTTCGATGTCTACTCCCGCACCAGTGCCAAAGTACACCACGAAACTGCCTCCGAAATCTTTAAAACGATCTACGACAAAGGCGGATTTATAGAACAGACTTCTGAACAATTTTTTGACGAAGAGGCCTCTCAGTTTTTGGCCGACCGATATATCACCGGCACCTGTCCGAAATGTGGCTTCGATAAAGCCTATGGCGACCAATGCGAAAGTTGTGGCTCTACACTAAATGCCACCGACCTGATCAATCCCAAATCAACACTTAGTGGCAATGTGCCGGTGATGAAGGAGACCAAGCACTGGTACCTGCCCCTCGACCAATACGAGCCCTGGCTGAAGGAGTGGATTCTTGAGGGTCACAAGGAGTGGAAACCCAATGTTTACGGGCAGTGCAAGTCGTGGATCGACGGCGGACTGAATCCCCGTGCCGTCACAAGAGACCTCGACTGGGGCATTCCTGTGCCTGTGAAAGGGGCCGAAGGAAAGGTGCTCTACGTCTGGTTCGATGCGCCAATTGGCTATATTTCTGCCACAAAAGAGCTCACTTCCGACTGGAAAAAATACTGGAAAGATCCTGAAACAAGGCTTCTGCATTTTATCGGCAAGGACAACATCGTGTTCCACTGCATCATTTTTCCGGCAGTTTTAAAAGCTGAAGGTTCCTATATCCTGCCTGACAATGTTCCTGCCAACGAGTTTCTAAATCTTGAAGGCGATAAAATATCTACATCCCGCAACTGGGCCGTCTGGCTGCATGAGTACCTGGAAGAGTTTCCCGGCAAGGAAGATGTGCTGAAATACACGCTCACGGCCAATGCCCCCGAAACCAAGGACAATGACTTCACCTGGAAAGATTTTCAGACCCGTAACAACAGCGAATTGGTGGCCATTCTGGGCAATTTTGTGAATAGAGTATTGGTGCTTACCAACAAATATTATGAGGGTGTAGTTCCCGTAGCCGGGAAGCTTGAACTCCGCGATGAGGAGGCCCTGGCAACCCTTGTTCAGCTAAAAACCGACATCGAAAAGGCCCTGGATACTTTCCACTTCCGCGAAGCGTTACGGCTGGCGATGGAAATGGCCCGTCTGGGCAACAAATATCTGGCCGACATGGAGCCGTGGATATTGATCAAAACTGATCCCGAGCGGGTGAAAACCATCCTGCATATTTGTCTGCAGATCACCGCCAACCTCACGATTGCCTTTGAGCCCTTCCTGCCTTACACGATGAACAAACTTCGTTCGTTCCTGAATCTGGAGAAATTGCAGTGGAATGAACTTGGCAAAAGAGATCTGCTCCAGGCAGGCCATCGTGTCAATACGCCGGAACTACTTTTCGAGAAGATCGAAGACGATGCCATCCAGGCTCAGGTAGACAAACTGCTGGCCACCAGAAAATCCAACGAATTGGAAGAGGCAACGGTTGCTCCGGCAAAGCCCCATATCGAATACGATGATTTCGCGAAGATGGATATCCGCACCGGCACCATTGTGGCCGCCGAAAAGGTAGCCAAGACCAAGAAACTGCTGAAGTTGACCATCAACACCGGCATCGATCAGCGTACTGTCGTATCCGGGATAGCTGAACACTATGAACCGGAACAGATTATCGGTCAGCAGGTGTCAATCCTGGTGAACCTGGCCCCCAAAAACCTCAAAGGGATCGAGTCGCAGGGGATGATCCTGATGGCCGAAAACAAGGAAGGCAAGCTCGTTTTCGTTTCATCGGCCGGGGCGATTAATGACGGCGCGGAGATAAAGTAGGAAAGACTGGGAGACGAGGGGACGTGGAGAAGGGGGCGACAGTGACTACTATCTTCCCTCAATTGGGTAATCCGTAACTTAATTGACCCAATCGATCCCATTTTTTTTAATTGTTTCATCCTATGTTTTACTTTGGCTGTTAAATATTTACCAGAAAAAACTATCTGTAAGATGAAAACAATCCTGCTAACAATAATTATCTTAATTTCTATTACGGTGGCAGTTGCACAAAAACCAATTGTTATTTCCGGAAAGATTGAAAATTGCCAGAATCGAAATAGCTCCTCCCTTCAAAGAAAATGGTTCAATCCTGAAACATTGATGGAAGAAACCACAACCTTCGATTTTTCTATTTCGGAGAATGGTCAGTTTTATGTTAAAATAATTCCAGCCAATTCATTGTATAACCGCTACTGGATTGAATTTGGACATGAACGAACGCATCTGGATTTAACTGCAGGAGATAGTATTTACATGACCCTGGATGCGACATGGTTTGATGAAACCATTAAATATACAGGAATAGGTTCTGGGAGAAATAATTACCGACGGGATATTTTTTTAGCGTTTTGGGATAATAATGCGTCGGGAAGATTGAACTATGCGAATAATACAACCCAATTTTTGGTTGGATTAAATATGATGATGGAAAGAAAGGTAAGTTTATTACTTAAATATCTAATTT
>CAIRSO010000167.1 GCA_903881215.1 uncultured Bacteroidia bacterium | reverse complement strand
TAAATCGGTTAAGAGAAAAAAAATTAAATTTGAAATTGTATCGTTTCGATAGTTATAATTGAAAATATAAACACTTGGAGATAGTATCAATTACATGAAAAAATCTGGTTGGAGTTTTCTATTTATCACCGCGAAATCCTTTTCACGAGTTCGGCAGGTATCAATCTCCGGGTTTATGATGGGCTTTATGATGCTTTTTCTTTTAGCGGGCATTTTTGGGCTTATCAGGATTTTTTGGTTTACCGCTTCTTTTTGTGGTGCTAAATTTGGGGTGTATGACGCCAGAAAAGATAATGAAGCATTGCTTCTAAAAGTAAAATTTCTCAGTAAGTATTCAGATAAAGAAACGCAGCAGGTAAATGAACTTATTTCTTTTGAGGATAAAACGCGGCTTCAATATGGATTGTCAAGGATAAGCAAAGATGTCCGGATGGCGGGAGTGGGTGGAATACCTACCAAAGAGGATTTGATACTTGCGTCGCTTTTGGATCCGGTTCTCATGAATGCCGAAACTGTGAAAGAAAACATCCAGTTCCTTATACGTAAGGCTGAGCTGCAAGATTCGACCTTAAGTAGAATGACTGAGCAGGTTGCATCTATTCATAAAATATGGGCATCCCGACCTTCCATTTGGCCAACTATTGGACGTATTACGTCAGGATTTGGGTTTCGAATACATCCTGTTATTGGGGAAAATATATTTCATGAAGGACTTGATATTGCCAATAAACCAATGACCTTGGTTTATGCTACAGCCAATGGTGTTGTTGAGCATGCGGGTCCAAAAGATTATTATGGAAATGCTATTTTTCTGAAACACTTGGATAATCAGGCCGAAACCATTTATGGACATTTAAATAAGATTACCGTTAAAAATGGTCAGCATGTCAAACGTGGAGAAATTATTGGATATATGGGGAACACTGGTCGCTCGACAGGACCTCATCTGCATTACGAGGTGCGCATTCTTGGAAAATGTGTAAATCCTCTTAGTTATATTCTACCGTCAGATGCGATTATCGATTGAGTTCTATATGGTAAAGCATTCAGAAGTTAATTTACGATCCAGTCGCAGAAGTCATTGGCTTGATATCACAGCGCAAATCCGCAAGTCTGTAGCCTCTTCAGGTATTAAAAATGGTATCTGTCTAATTTCAAGTTTACATACAACTGCTGGCCTGACAATTAATGAGAACGCAGATCCCGATGTACAAAATGATTTCTTTAATAAAATCAATTCAGTTTTTCCTCAGGATTCCACTTTTGCACATAGAGAGGGAAATTCTGATAGTCATATAAAAGCATCTTTAGTGGGATTGAGTGTTCAGTTGCCAGTGGTAAATTGTGATGTGCAACTTGGAATCTGGCAATCGATATACTTTTGTGAGTTTGATGGGCCAAGGGACAGAACGGTTAACGTCACTATTTTAGGAGAATGCGAGTGAAATTATAGATGTTTGAACTTTTCTTTTGCTCCATATAATTGTCCGATTCGTATAGACAATCTGTCGTTAACCACAGTGATTTCACCTTTTGCCATAATCTTATTCCTCATAAATACATCCACCGGTTCACCGGCCATTCTGTTTAGCCGTACAATGCTACCTTGGCGTAAATTCAGTAATTCACGTATAGTCATTTTTGTCTTGCCAAGCTGTACTTCGATCCCAACATGTACATCTAAGAGCATGTTGATGCTGTTTGCCATAACCAGATCTCCACTATATTATTATATGTTGAGGTAATTGCAAATGTCGTCATT
>CAIRSO010000166.1 GCA_903881215.1 uncultured Bacteroidia bacterium | reverse complement strand
TGCCATAATACTTGGAACCGGATTGGGTGGTCTGGTCGAAGAAATTGAAATAGAACACGCCATCCCATATTCAGAAATTCCAAATTTCCCCATCTCAACAGTCGAAGGACACAAAGGTCAACTCATTTTTGGAATACTTGGAGGGAAGAAAGTAATTGCCATGCAAGGCCGGTTTCACTTTTATGAAGGGTACAACATGAAAGAGGTAACTTTTCCGGTCAGGGTAATGAAGGCCTTAGGAATAAAAACGCTTTTCGTTTCCAATGCCAGCGGCGGACTAAATCCTAAGTTTAAAGTTGGTGATGTGATGATGATCAACGACCATATAAATATGTTTGGCGATAATCCTTTGATGGGACCCAACATCAAGGAGCTGGGTCCACGGTTCCCTGATATGAGTCAGCCATACAATCTTCATCTGCGTAACATGGCCTTGAAAATAGCTTTGCAGAAAGGGATTGATCTCAAAGAGGGTAGTTATGTGGGAGTCTCCGGACCTACATTTGAGACCCCAGCCGAATACAAAATGTTTAGGATTTTGGGGGGTGATGCTATCGGAATGTCTACTGTTCCTGAAGTAATAGTTGCCCGACACATGGATATGGACGTATTTGGAATTTCGATCATAACTGACAGCGGTGTTCCGGGTGAAATTGTTGAAATTTCCCATGAAGAAGTGCAAGCAGTTGCCATGCGGGCGGAACCCAAAATGAGTCTGATAATCAAAGAATTGATTGCATCTTTGTAGGTCCTGGGCTATACAAACGAAAAGAGGCTGCCGGGGTGGCAACCTCTTACGAATCCAAATCAACTAACTACTACTAATAACTATTAACTCTGCAAATATAGTGAATATTTTATTATAAAATGTAAAAATTCTATTATTTGTCCCTGATTAATAATTCTTATATAGTCCAAATAAAAGTTGATTATGTTTTATAGTTTCCCCTTGAATTTTCAGACTAGTTTTTTGTAACGGATCCGGTGAGGGGTAGCATCACCCAAGCGTTTTTTCTTGTTTTCCTCGTATTCGGAATAACTTCCTTCAAAGAAATATATTTGAGAATCTCCTTCAAAGGCCAAAATATGCGTGGCAATCCTGTCCAAAAACCATCGGTCGTGGGAAATAACCACACAACAACCAGCGAAACTGTCCAGACCTTCTTCAAGTGCCCGCAATGTATTTACGTCAATATCGTTGGTAGGCTCATCGAGGAGCAAAACATTGGCTCCTGATTTTAAAGTGAGAGCAAGATGGAGTCTGTTTCGCTCTCCACCGGAAAGCACACCGCATTTTTTCTCCTGATCTGATCCGCTGAAATTGAATTTTGAGACGAAAGCCCTGGCATTGATCATTCTGCCACCTACCATCACCTCATCTGTTCCACCTGACAATACCTGGTAAACAGTTTTTTCATTGTCAATATCCGCATGAGATTGATCCGCATAGCCGATCTTTACGGTTTCGCCAACCGCGAAAGTGCCGGAGTCAGATGTTTCCATCCCCATGATCATCTTGAATAGGGTAGTCTTACCGGCACCATTGGGTCCGATAACACCCACGATACCGTTTGGTGGCAAGGTGAAGTTGAGATTCTCAAACAACAATCTGTCGCCAAAACCTTTTGAGACATTCTCGGCCAGAATGACCTTGTCGCCCAATCGTGGGCCATTTGGAATAAAGAGTTCGAGTTTATCTTCCTTCTGCCTTACATCTTCGTTAAGCAGTTTTTCATAAGCACCCAATCGTGCCTTGGATTTGGCCTGTCTTGCCTTTGGGCTCATGCGTACCCACTCAAGCTCCCTTTCAAGGGTCTTGCGTCGCTTAGAGACCCCTTTCTCCTCCATCTCCAGACGTTTCTGTTTCTGCTCGAGCCAGCTTGAATAATTTCCTTTCCACGGAATGCCTTCGCCACGGTCGAGTTCTAGAATCCAACCTGCCACATTGTCCAGGAAATAGCGGTCGTGGGTAATACAGATGACAGTACCGGGATACTGCTGCAAGTGTTGTTCGAGCCAGTCGATCGATTCGGCATCCAGGTGGTTGGTTGGCTCATCCAGGAGGAGAATATCAGGTTGTTTCAGCAACAATCTGCACAAGGCCACCCTACGGCGTTCACCTCCTGAGAGAATGGATACCGGCGTGTCACCATCCGGACAGCGTAAGGCATCCATCGCCCTTTCGAGTTTGTTGTCGAGGTTCCAGGCATCGGTTGCATCAATTTTCTCCTGTAGTTTTGCCTGACGGTCCATTAGTTTGTCCATCTTGTCGGCATCTTCATAGACCTCGGGCAGACCGAACTGCAAATTAATATTTTCGAATTCGGTAAGCAGGTCAACAATTTCTTGTGCGCCTTCCTGAACGATACCCATCACAGTTTTGGTGGGATCTAAAAGGGGATCTTGCGAAAGATGACCAACAGTGTACCCGGGTGAGAAGGCCAGTTCACCATGAAAATCCTTTTCGATTCCGGCAATAATCTTCAGTAAAGTTGATTTGCCTGAACCGTTCAATCCGATGATACCAATTTTAGCACCAAGAAAGAAGGAGAGTGAAATATCTTTAATAACTTGTCTTTGAGGTGGGTAAGTTTTACTCACCTTGTACATTGAGAATATAATCTGTTTATCGTCGGCCATTTGTATGTTTTTAAAATATTTTGCAAAATTCGTCATTTCTGATGAGATGGCAATGCGAAAAATGACTCCATTTTTCGAAATCGTAGTATTGGATTAGGCTTTATGGCGTGATTGTTTTTTATGCTAAATTTGGATCACATTGATTGTCTAAATTCCGACCAAATGAAAAAGTTTTTATCCCGTTTATTGATTGTTACCGTCCTTTTACTTGGGTCGCTTGTCTATTGGAAGTATTTCTATACCTACAGTGAAGGTTACCGTGCCGGATTGTTGCAAAAATTTTCAAGCAGGGGAACCATTTTCAAAACTTATGAAGGTGAAATTATTTTGAGCAGTGTTCAAACAACTGCCAACATGGCCATTGCTTCAGAGAAGTTTTTCTTCTCCGTGACAAAGGAAGATGTAGCCAGAAATATTGAGAAATTGCAAGGAGAACATGTGGTTGTTCACTACACGGAAAAAAATGGAAGGCTTCCATGGAATGGGGATTCACCCTACCTGGTTGATAGTGTATCTGTTAAGAGGTAGAAGTCAGGCCCTCTTTGGTATCTTTAGCTGTTGACCGGGATATAAGCCTCTGACATTACGAATGTTGTTAAAGGTTCGAAGGTCAGCATCAGATATACCTGGAAATTTTTTGGCAATGGTGAACAAACTGTCTCCACTCTGAACTGTGTAGATAATATATTCACCTGTTGTAGCAGAATCTACAGTGGTATCAACAGCAGCAAGAGAGGCCTTTACAGTTGAAACGGTGGATGGCTGCTGGCCTGCCAATGTTTGGGTTTCAACTTTTGGTTTCTCCAGTACAGCTTCTTTGCTTTTCAATGACTTTCCGGGTACGTAAAGAGTGATGCGCTGACCAATTTGGAGTGTCTTCTTGCGGAGATCGTTCCATTCTTTAAGGTCATTCAAGGATACCCTGTACTTACTGGCGATTGAACCCAGATTATCGCCTGATTTTACAACATGTGTCACCTCTCTCATGCCTTCTGCTGATGTGCCTTTTGTAGTGCGAACCCTGCCCTTGAGTGGCACGAGCATGTTATTTGGAAAGTATTTATCACGGTTGTAAGAAAAAATTTGAGTCTCCCTGTCGATGTAAGACGAGATTGCCTCTGTAGGCAACTTCAGAATATATGGCTTTTCAGGTCTGGCAGGAATAATATCCCTACGATATTGCGGATTAAGTTGCCTTAACTCTTCAACTGAAATGTTAACCAGAGCCGCAATTTGTTCAAAATTCAGGTAATTGTGAATTTTAATGGTATCGGTAACTGTTTTGAACTTTGGTTCAGAAGCAACCAATAGGTGTTCTTTCTCATAATTCATCACATAGGTAGCCGCAATAAAAACAGGGATATAACCGCGTGTTTCCCTGGGCAGAGAGTAGTAAATATCCCAGTAGCTTTGTTTTCCTCCGCTGCGCCTGACAGCTTTATTGACATTTCCCGGACCGCAGTTATAAGCAGCAATGACTACGTGCCAGTCACCATAGATGGCATAGAGGTCACGAAGGTATCTGGCTGCAGCATCCGATGCTTTATAAGGATCATTCCGCTCGTCGATATAGGAATTGATTTCCAAACCATACAATTTCCCGGTTCCAATCATAAATTGCCACAAACCTGAGGCTCCGGCTCTGGACAAAGCTTTCGGATTTAGGGCAGATTCAATAATTGGCAGATATTTCAACTCGTTGGGAAGTTGGTAACGTTCCAATGCTTCCTCAAAAATGGGGAAATAGTAATTGGAAAGTCCAAGCATGTATGCGGTTAGTTCACGTTTGCGAATAGTATAAAGACCAATAAAATTTCTAACGGTTTCATTATATGGGAGAGGTAAATAGGAGTTTATGGCCTGAAGACGGCTGATATAAATAGAATCAGGCAAATAAGTTTTGATCTCTTCCGGAAGAGATTCGAATTCGCTTTTGTCGTAAGCGAACGCATTTTTAATGTACCATGTGTTCACGAGGGAATCCAGTTTATCGGAAACCAACATATTTAAATTCTCATTGATCGCCTTGTCTGCCAGCTTATTACCAATTGAGTCGGTGGCCCAGATTTTTTGCTCCTCTTCTGCAGTAATTGGCTTTGCAGGTACTTGTGCCATTGCACTCCAGGAGAAGGAGAGAACTGTC
>CAIRSO010000165.1 GCA_903881215.1 uncultured Bacteroidia bacterium | reverse complement strand
TTATATAATACCTGTAATATGTCGTGAAAATTTGTATCTTTACATATAGAAACGAAGGCACTGATAATTTTTTACTAATAATTACCCCTTAATTGTTTTAACTGTGGTATTAATTGCAGACAGCGGTTCAACAAAGTGCTCATGGAAATTACTTTCGGAAGATAGCACGATTGCATCACTTTACACAGAGGGAATTAATCCCTTTTTTCGTACGACAACATCTATATATGACGAGCTTCTCAAAGAGCTTTTGCCAATAACAACTTCAGGAGTCACAGAAATATTTTTTTATGGCTCAGGTATCATCAATGAAGAAAAGGCAAATATTATTCGTTTGGCTTTAGCTAAACTATATCCAGGTGCTTCCATAGCGCTATTTAGCGATGTGGTAGGTGCCTCCCGCTCCCTTTTTGGAACTTCAAAGGGAATTGCCTGCATTTTGGGCACAGGGTCCAATGTTTGTCTGTACAATGGAGATAAAGTTGTCACCTCAATTTCGCCACTTGGTTTTATTTTGGGTGACGAAGGTAGTGGAGCCGTTTTGGGAAGGAAATTATTAGGAGATTATTTTAAAGAAGCGATGCCAGAACCTTTGAGGGAAAAATTTGCGAAAAAATTCGCCATTACCCGGGATGTGGCTCTTCAAAGAGTTTACAAAACTGAAAAGCCAAATCACTTCCTGGCTTCTTTTGCGCCATTCCTTTCAGAGGAAATAGCATCTGAGTATGCACATAACCTTATTTCTTTGAGTTTCAATGAATTTTTTGAAAGAAATGTAACCAAAATACCTGATTACAGTTCTCTCCCAATCGGATTTGTTGGATCAATAGCTTTTTATTTTAGCAATATTTTAAAGGAAGTATGTGAGCAATACCGAATGAATTGTATATCAATTCTTAGGGAGCCCATGGACGGTCTTGTAAAATATCATCTGAACAAAAACATTTAAGCAGCACAAAATGACTAACGAAAGTATTACTGAAAAAGATTCGTTGTACCACGATTTGGAGAAAATGTCAGTTAAGGAGTTGCTTCAGAACATCCATGAAGAGGATAAAAAGGTATTACCAGCGATAAGTGTTGTGATGCCACAGATAGAAAAACTCGTTGAACAGGCATTTCTAAGAATGAAAAAGGGAGGTCGACTTTTTTATATGGGTGCCGGGACCAGCGGCAGACTAGGTATTTTGGATTCTTCAGAAATTCCACCAACTTTTGGGGTAGGATATGGACTTGTAATCGGATTGATCGCTGGTGGTGATAGAGCCATTCGGAAGGCAGTAGAGGCTGCCGAGGATGATGAGGAGATAGGATGGAAGGAATTAGAAAAGCTCGAAATAAATGAGTTGGATACTGTCGTTGGCATTGCCGCTTCCGGACGAACTCCCTACGTCGTTGGAGCCGTAAAAAAAGCGCGGCAGAATAACATTCTTACTGCATGTATTGTCAACAATCCTGACAGCATCCTTGCAAGAAATGTCGACATTGCCATAGAGGCAATTGTTGGTCCTGAATTCGTAACCGGAAGTACACGAATGAAATCAGGGACATCACAAAAAATGATTTTAAACATGATTACGACCTCTGTTATGATCAAATTGGGTCGTGTCAAGGGAAATAAAATGGTCAACATGCAATTGACGAACCAAAAACTGATCCATAGAGGTACCCGGATGATCGTGAGCGAGCTTGGGTACAGTGAGGACAAAGCCAAACGGTTGCTATTACTTCATGGCTCAGTCAACGAGGTACTGAATGCGGCCAGAAATGAGAAATAAAAAAAGGGAGGCTGTCTCAATCTTTTGAGACAGCCTCCCTTTTTTATTTCAAAACCTGCTTGATGAGTTCCGGTATCTCGCTAGGTATTTTGGCAACTTTTACGCCAACACGTTCGAAGGCTTTAATCTTTTCTTCAGCGGTTCCACTTCCACTGGAAATAATTGCACCGGCATGGCCCATCCGCTTTCCTGGAGGAGCCGACTGACCGGCAATGAAAGCAACAACAGGTTTCGTTACATGATCTTGGATGAACTGAGCGGCTCTTTCTTCAGCATCTCCGCCAATCTCTCCAATAAGTACAATTGCTTCGGTAGAAGGATCATCCTGGAACATTTGCAAAAGCTCCAGATAATAAAGACCGGCTACAGGATCTCCACCGATACCAACGCAGGTACTCTGGCCAATTCCATTGCTTGTAAGTTGATAAACCATCTCATAGGTGAGGGTACCACTTCTGCTCATCAGGCCAACATTACCCTTCAGGAAAATATTTCCTGGTAAGATGCCAACCAGGGCCTCCCCGGGGGAAATCAATCCTGGACAATTTGGGCCAATAAGCTTGGTCCCTTTTTTTGTCAGGTAAGGCATCACTTTGACCATATCAAGAGTTGGAACACCCTCCGATATGGCAATAACCAATTCAATGCCAGCTTCGGAGGCCTCCAAAATAGCATCAGCGGCAAGATGGGCAGGAACAAAGATGATCGTTGTGTTGGCTCCTGTTGCTTTAACAGCTTCTTCAACGGTGTTGAAAACGGGAATGCCATCGACAGCAGAACCCCCCTTGCCCGGAGAGACCCCAGCCACTACATTTGTACCATACGCTTTCATCTTACCGGCATGGAAACTTCCGTCTCTGCCTGTAATACCCTGTACCAATAATTTTGTATTTTGATTGACTAAAATGCTCATATCTTAAATAATAAGAAGGTTCTTAATTTTGATTACACAGTTCAATGGCTTTCTGAGCAGCCTGACTCATGGTCTCAACAATTGGGAGATTGGCCTGTTTCAAAATTTCAAGTCCCTCCTTTGAGTTGGTCCCCGAAAGTCGAACAACAATGGGAACTTCCACTTTTATTTTCTCGAGGGCAATAACAAGTCCCCGTGCAACATCATCGCAACGAGTTATCCCGCCAAAAATATTGATCATGACCACTTTCACATTTTTATCAGAAAGAATAAGGTTCATGGCATCAATCACTTTTTGAGGATTTGAACTACCTCCAATGTCGAGAAAGTTCGCAGGCTCTCCACCATAATATTTAATCAGGTCGAGCGTTGCCATGGCTAGTCCGGCACCGTTAACCATGCAACCTATAGAACCATCCAGACGAATGTAAGTTAAGCCTTTCTCTTGGGCATCCAGTTCTTTCAGCTCATCTTCAGTTGGTTCGTTGAGTGCTTCAATGGCACTTTGACGGAACAGAGCGTTGTCGTCAAAATTCATTTTGCCATCCAGCGCCAAAAGTTTGCCATCTTCTGTGATTACCAGTGGGTTGATTTCTACCAAAGAGGAATCGGTATCCATAAAGATGCGGTAAAGTTTTTGGAAAAGATCTGCACCCTGTTTAACCAGGTTGAAATCAGTGAACAGTGCAAAAGCGATTTTTCTTGCCAGGAAAGGCGTAAGACCAAGATCCGGATCGATCACGAATTTATGAATGGCATCAGGATTATCTTTGGCTACTTCCTCAATTTCGACTCCTCCCTCACTACTGGCCATAAAAATGACTGACTTGGAGTTACGGTCAATTGTTAACCCGACATAATACTCGGAAGAGAATTTAACTCCTTGCGCAACAAGAACTTTCTCTACGGTATATCCTTTGATGTCCATTCCGAGAATCTTTCCTGCCAGCTCCGGAACGTCTTCTTTCGTTCGTGCAAGCTTGACCCCTCCTGCCTTTCCTCTTCCTCCAGCGAGTACCTGTGCTTTGATAACAACAGGAAGCCCAAGCTTTTCGGCAGCATCAACTGCCTCGGCTACTGTGTAGCACACTACTTCATTGGTTACAGGGATTTTGTAACGCGAGAAAATCTCCTTTGCTTGATATTCGTGAATCTTCATATCTATATAATTTGATTAAAATATATTCAATTCTGAATAAATTAGATTTTTGGTCAATTCGATTAATTTGCTTGAAAAGTTTAGTTTGTTAATTCGGTGTGAAATTAAATAAATTTTTAAAAAAGATTTAATTTAGCACTCCTAATTATATCCAATGAGCAAGAAAATCTTTTCGGTAATACAAATGTATACATTCATGATCATCGGTTTGGCGATGTATGCGTTTGGGGTAACAGCTTTTCTGATTCCTTTGAAGATTACTGCTGGAGGAGTAACAGGAATTTCAATGTTGATTTTTTTCGCCACT
>CAIRSO010000164.1 GCA_903881215.1 uncultured Bacteroidia bacterium | reverse complement strand
TCAATTATAGGGAGAAAGCTAGGGGAGTGTTGTAATTCCAGTAATGTTCCATTCAGGACCAAAAGATTTAACATGTTCTTTAAAAGAGGATTTCTCTTTTATAAATTTTTTAACATCAGGCTTTTCTTTTATCTGCTTTTTAATAAATATGATCTTCTTGTCGCAAATGATCTTGATACCTTGTTGCCCAATTTTCTGGTCTCAAAACTGAAGAAATTGCCCTTGGTTTATGATTCACACGAATACTTTACCGGTGTGCCCGAGTTGAATAACCGGCAATTTGTGAAAGGTGTATGGACATTAATGGAGAAAATGATATTTCCATTTTTGAAGAATGTTATAACTGTAAGTGAGCCGATTGCATCGATGTATGAAGGGCTTTATCATGTTAAGCCTTTGGTTGTTAGGAATTTGAGTAAAAATGCTGATAATATCATTCCATTTACAAAAGTAGAAACTGGTATTGACTTGAATTCCTGTGTAATAATAATGCAGGGTACCGGTATAAATATTGATAAAGGCGCGGAAGAACTAATTGATGCAGTTAAGATATCGGAAGGAGTTACCCTTTTTATTGTAGGGTCGGGAGATGTGATTGTTAATCTGAAAGCAAAGGTTAGTAATATTGGCATTACTGATAAGGTGAGATTTGTTCCAAATGTAAGCTGGGAGAACCTCATCAGGTACACTAAATCAGCTGACATTGGAATGTGTCTGGAGAAGGATACAAATCTAAATTACCGCTACTCACTTCCAAATAAACTTTTTGATTACATCTCAGCCGGAATACCTGTCATTTGCAGTAATCTTCCAGAGACAAGAAAAATTATTGATGAATATGATTGCGGTATTGTAATAGACAATGTAACACCTGAATACATCTCAATTGCAATAAAAGAACTAGCGACCAATCCGGCTAAATTGACAGAATTAAAGAGAAATGCAATTCACGCATCTTCAATCCTAAATTGGGAAAATGAAAGTAAAAAGGTTATTGATTTATATAATAAAATATTAATTTGCAATAATTAACTTTATACCTACTAACCTGAAAATAATTTAAGCATGACAACCAATCGTCGAAATTTCTTAAAAACCGCTACACTAGCCGGTGCAGGAGCTGTGGCAGGTGGTTTAATCACAGGATGTACCCCAAAACAAACTGAATCAAATCTGGCTGATATTCTGGAGTCTGTGAAAAAATCTCATAGCCAGAAGTTTAATATGTCGGGTTATGCTGCACCTGCTTTACCAATGGTGAGAGTTGGAATTATCGGACTTGGCGACAGAGGGAGCGGAGCAGTGGAACGGTTATCATATATTGAGGGTGTTGAAATAACAGCAATAAGCGATCTTAGGAAAGTGGCTGTAGATTTTTCACAGAAATATCTTAAAAGTGTTGGACGACCAGAAGCCAGGGAGTTCTTTGGTGATGATTTTTCCTGGAAAAAGCTTGTTGAATTGACTGATCTGGATCTGATTTATATATGTACACCATGGGTATGGCATACGCAGATGGCTGTATATGCTATGGAAAATGGAAAACACACATGCTGTGAAGTTCCGATTGCACGTACAATTGATGAAGCATGGCAACTTGTTGAAACCTCAGAAAGAACAAAGAAACATTGTATGATGTTGGAGAACTGCTGCTATGATTTCTTTGAACTTCTTACACTCAATATGGCTCGTCAGGGGATGTTTGGTGACATAATCCATGGGGAAGGAGCGTATATTCATAATCTGATGGGATATAATTTCAAAAAACCTATCGACGACAGGCAGAGCGATGGTGCCTACACTGGTATGTGGCGTCTCAAGGAGAATGCAACAAGAAACGGGAATCTCTATCCAACACATGGTCTTGGACCTATATGTCAGGCAATGAATATAAATCGTGGCGACAGGTTGGAATATCTTACATCAATGTCGACTTTCGATTTCACAATGGCCACTAAGGAGAAAGAACTTTCTTCCACCGATCCTTTTTATGCAGAATGGAAAGACTCAAAGTTCAGGGGAAATCTGAACACGACCCATATAATGACATCACTTGGGAAAACGATGTTGGTCCAGCATGATGTATCCTCCACCCAGCCATATTCAAGGATACATCTTGTAAAAGGAACAAAAGGGATGGCTCTGAAATATCCGGATGAGCTTATTGCCCTGGGTGAGAGCTGGGCAAAGGATGAAGAGATGAAAGCTATCT
>CAIRSO010000163.1 GCA_903881215.1 uncultured Bacteroidia bacterium | reverse complement strand
GTTCCACCTCTTCCCATTCCGAACAGAGAAGTTAAGCCCGTCAGCGCCAATGGTACTGCGTAACAGTGGGAGAGTAGGTCGCCGCCGTATTAAACTGATCCCCGGTTCATGTATTTGAGCCGGGGATCTTCTTTTTTATTTTTACCGCGAGCGCTAAAAATAAAATAGGTTATATTTGCTTTTCCAAATCGGCAAAAATCATTTTAATTGTATAAAATATGACAATCGAACAGCTTAAAGAAAAGTTTATTGAGAAGTATGGAGAAGGGGAAATCAATGGATATTTCTCTCCCGGTCGGGTAAATCTTATCGGTGAACATACCGATTACAACGGGGGATTCGTTTTCCCTTGTGCCCTAAGCTTTGGAATCTACTGCCTGATACGTAAAACAAAGCGGTTGAGCGTAAAATTTGCTTCAATGGATATGCCTTTTGAAGCCGAGGTTAAAGTTGAAGATCTAAACAAGGCAATTGGGAAAGAATGGGTGAATTATCCTATCGGGGTTTTTGCCCAGTTTATGAAGAAAGGCCTCACTTTCGATTCAGGTGCAGACATCCTTTTCTACGGTGATGTTCCAACCGGAGCTGGACTCTCCTCTTCCGCTGCATTGGAAGTTTGTACAGCTGTTGTTATTAACGATCAGTTTGGTTTTGGGATTGACAAGGTCGAACTTGCCTTGATGGGCCAAAAAGCCGAGCATGAATTTGCACTGGTCAATTGCGGTATCATGGATCAATTTGTCTCTGCCATGGGGAAGAAGGATTTTGCTGTCTTCCTGAATTGCGATACCCTATCGTATGAACTGGTCCCCGTTGTTCTCAAAGGTGTGAAAATTGTCATCAGCAATACCAATAGTCCACACAAACTTGACTCTGGAAAATACAATGAAAGGGTGGCCGAATGCCAGGCCGCAGTTAAGGCTATTCAACCCTATAAGAATATCAATGCTCTCGGAGAGCTTTCCTGGGAAGATTTTCTGAAGGTTGAAGATAAAATTGAAAACGTTACTGTCAGAAACAGAGCGCGACACGTGGTAAGCGAAATCAAACGGACAGAAGATGCTGTCAAGGAGTTGAAAGCCGGCAACCTGGTACGGTTTGGTGAACTGATGAACGGATCACATGATTCTCTGCGCGATGATTATGAAGTCACGGGTTTTGAATTGGATACCATGGTTGAAGAGGGGCGTAAAATCTCCGGCGTGATTGGTACCAGAATGACCGGTGGCGGTTTCGGCGGATGCACGGTAAGTTTGGTAAAAGACGATGCCGTAGATAATTTTATTGCTCAGGTTGGCAAAAACTATGAGGCAAAAACGGGACTAAAACCTGTGTTCTATGTGGCTGAAATTGGTGATGGTGGCAAGAAACTTTTTTAACTCAAACGATAATTAAACTTTAAACAATGACTAAAACTGATTCTGGGAACAAGTATTTGTTCCCTTTAATCGTGATGGCTTCCCTCTTTTTCCTCTTTGGGTTCATCACAACGATGAACAACTCAACCATCGAATTTCTGAAAAATGCTTTCGGATTGGACGAAGTTCAGAAACAACTTCCCAACACTTTTTTCTATGGTGCTTATGTGCTTTCTGTACCGGTCGGTCTCTTGCTGATGCGTATCGGATACAAAAACGGAGTGTTGTTGGGACTTGGCATGATTGCCCTCGGTTTTTTCCTATGTATACCCGGTGTAGGAATGGGATATTACGGTTTCCTTAGTACGGTCTCCGTTTTTGCGATCGGAGTGGTGATTCTTCAGGTAGTTGCTGGTCCGTATGTCAACGCACTGGGTAGCCCGGAAACTGCTGCAAGCCGTCTGACACTCACCAGTGCGCTGAACTCGGTTGCCACTGTGATCGCTCCGATTTTTGTCTCTTTCCTTTTGGTTACACCAAAAATTGAAGCAGGAGCGAGTCTGGAAAATTCTGTCATTCAAAAGATTGTACAAGGACCATTTTTGATGATTGGTGTGGTAACACTGGTTATTCTGGCAATTATGTTTTTCTTGAAATTGCCTGAAATCAAAGCTGATGAAGGCAGTGCCAAAAGAGATAAAAAATCCTATAAATCGAGTGCCTTCAAATATACCCACGTTTGGCTCGGTTCATTGGCTATCTTCTTCTACATGGGAATTGAGATAGGAATACCCAGCTTTTTTGCAGACTATGTCAAACAACTGGGTCTGCAGGATATCAAATCCATCGACATGTTGAAATTCTACTGGGGTGGTTTGATGGTAGGCCGCGTGATTGGCATTTTCATTCTGCAAAAATACAAAGCCGGACAGATTCTTACGCTCTGCGCATTTGGTGGTGCCGCATTGCTGGCCGCTTCCTTTATCCTGGGTGCAAGTGCTCCTACTATTGCCATGTGGCTCTTCCTGGGTACAGGTCTCTTCCACTCCATCATGTGGCCGGTAATCTACAATCTTGCGCTGGAGGATCTTGGTCCTCATGCAAAGGTTGCTTCGGGTGTTATCGCTACTTCCGTTATTGGAGCAGCAATACTGACTCCTTTTATGGGAGCTGTACAAACGATGACTGGTTCGGTCATTGTAGCTGTAGGAACCCTTTTCTTCTATTATGCTTATATGGTGTTTTTTGCACAAAAAGGGTCGAAAATCAGGTAAAATATTGACAACGATAAAAAGGGAGGGTATCTGTTTTGGATGCCCTCTTTTTTTATCTTTGTTTGAAACTTCCAAATATTAGCTTATGAACACTTTAGTTTGTTGTACTGCTGCATTTGCTGCTGTTACTGCTTGCATCCCTGCTTCCAGTGCCCCCAAAGCAAAACCCGTTAACATCGTCCTGGTTTTCATCGATGACATGGGTTACGGTGATCTGGGTTGTTACGGTGCTACCGGATACAAAACACCGAATCTTGACAGGATGGCTTCGCAGGGAGTCCGGTTCACCAATTTTGTTTCTGCCCAAGCAGTTTGCAGTGCATCACGCGCTGGAATAATGACCGGTTGCTACCCAAACCGTGTAGGGATTTCAGGAGCCTTGATGCCCGACAGCAAAATCGGATTGAATCCTGATGAAGAGACGATAGCGGAAGTCTTGAAACAACAAGATTACCGAACAATGGCCATCGGGAAATGGCATCTGGGTCACCTGAAAGAGTTTCTTCCATTACAGCAGGGTTTTGATGAGTATTTCGGGCTACCGTATTCGAACGACATGTGGCCGGTAAATTTTGATGGTAAACCTGCCAGCAAAGAGAATAATAGCAGAAAAATGGGGTATCCCCCACTGCCACTAATCGAAGGAAACGAAAAAGTCAGAGAGATTTATACGCTGGATGATCAGGCCGAACTAACTACTTTATATACAGAGAGAGCTGTCCGGTTTATCAATGACCATAAGAAAGAGCCTTTCTTTCTTTATATGGCTCATTCAATGTGCCATATTCCCCTTGCCGTATCCGGAAAATTTAAAGGCAAAAGTGAGCAGGGGCTCTTTGGCGATGTCATCATGGAAATCGACTGGTCTGTTGGTGAGGTTATGAAATCTTTGGAGGCAAACGGACTGACCAGGAATACCCTGATTGTCTTCACTTCCGACAATGGTCCCTGGCTCAATTTTGGTAACCATGCCGGTTCGGCAGGAGGATTACGCGAAGGCAAAGGGGCTAGCTTTGAAGGGGGTCAGCGGGAACCATGTATCATGAAATGGCCCGGTCATATCCCCGAAGGAACCATCTGTAACAAACTTGCATCGACCATTGATTTGTTACCAACTTTTGCCGAAATCACTAAATCCAACCTTCCAAAGGAAAAGATAGACGGGGTAAATATTTTACCCTTGATGTTGGGAAATACAGAGGCCAATCCACGCGAAACATTTTTATACTACTATCGAAAAAATAGCCTTGAAGGGATCAGGAAAGGGAACTGGAAGCTGGTTTTTGCCCATCCGGGAAGGACATATCAAGGTTTTGAACCTGGCAGGGATGGCTTTCCTGGTAAGGCGGATGAAAATTTCAGTTATGAGGAGGGGTTATACGACCTCCGCCGCGATCCGGGAGAACAGTACAATGTAAAAGCCTTTTATCCGGAGGTTGTGGCTGAGCTCAAAAAGCTGGCAGATGCTGCCAGGGAGGATTTGGGAGATGATTTAACGAGTAATCCTGGTAAGAACAGAAGGGAACCAGGAAGGATTAAAAATTAAATATTCTTCACTTATGGGAAAATCGATAGTGCTTCTGCTTTTTATTCTTCTAAACGGCTTCGTGACTTTCGGTCAGGCAGTCTATGAAGACGAAAGATATGTCCCCGAGACAGATCCGCAGGTTTTGAAAAAGCTTGGCGAGTGGCAAAATTTAAAGTTTGGATTGTTGATGCACTGGGGAACCTACAGTCAGTGGGGAATCGTTGAATCCTGGTCGTTGTGCCCGGAAGACGAAGGGTGGTGCAAACGGGAGAAGGGTGCCAATCCCAAAGATTACAACGCTTACAAGAAAGAGTATGAGGCACTGCAGACGACCTTTAATCCGGTAGGTTTTGATCCTTCCAGATGGGCAACTGCTGCGAAAGAAGCGGGGATGAAGTATGTGGTTTTTACCACTAAACATCATGACGGATTCAGCATGTTTGACTCCAAATACACTGATTACAAGATCACCTCCGACAAATGTCCATTCCATTCCAATCCCAAAGCAAACATTGCAAAGGAGGTTTTCAGTGCCTTTCGTGCTGAAGGACTGTGGACCGGGGCCTATTTCTCCAAACCCGACTGGAACTGTAAAGATTACTGGGATCCTTACTTTCCGCCACTTGACAGAAACGTGAATTATGACCCCTCATTGTATCCCGAAAAATGGAACAAGTACATTGAGTTCACCCACAATCAGATCATGGAGCTGATGTCCGATTATGGCAAAATGGATATTCTCTGGCTTGATGGAGGCTGGGTGGAAAAGAACTCGAAGGAATCAATTGCCACCTGGTACAAACAACAAATTGAGTCAACCCCATCAGGATTCCTGAAACACCGGATCGTTAATCAGGAAATTCGCATGGATGAGCTGGCTGCGAAAGTTCGCACCAAACAACCCGGACTGATTGTTGTTGACCGCGCGGTGCATGGCAAAAACCAGAACTACCTGACGCCTGAAAACAGGGTGCCAGAAAAGACACTTCCCTATCCCTGGGAATCCTGCATCATCTCAGGTGGAGGTTGGTCTTTCACCCCGAATGCCAAGTACATGAGCGGTAGGGAAGGGATTCATACCTTGATCGACATTGTGGCCAAAGGAGGAAACTTGTTGCTGAACATCGCCCCCGGACCGGATGGCACCTGGCAGCAGGGAGCATACGACCTCTTGAAAGCTTATGGCTCCTGGCTGAAAGTGAATGGGGAAGCAATATATAACAGCAAGGCAATTCCTCCTTTCAAAGAGAACAATATTTGTATGACGCAGCAGGAGAATGGCAATGTCTATTTTCTCTACCTGGCAGGAAAGGATGAAGTGAACATTCCTGACAAGATTGTCATCAAATCCATGCAACCGGCAAAAGGAGCAAAAGTTACCATCCTGGGCAGCAAAGTTGCCTTGAAGTGGAAGGCGGAAGGTGAGGGATTCATAGTCTCAATACCGGAGAATCTCCGTAAAATCAAACCATGTGACTATGCCTGGACCATCAAGGTTTCTAAAATACGAATATAGATAAGAGGGAATTTCCAACTTTCAATTGTCAACAAAACTCTCAACTCTGCCAACAATATCACGATGAGAAATATGTTCAAGAATTGCATGGGAGCCGCGGCAGTACTCTGTAGTATATCGGTTTCCGGCCAGACCGGCAAAAGGCCCAATATACTTTTCCTCTTTGCCGACGATCAAAGGGCGGATGCCCTGGGCTGTTCAGGTAACAAATACATTCGGACTCCTAACATTGATCAGTTGGCAAATAATGGGGTTCGTTTTTCGCATAGCTATGTGATGGGAGGTCATCATGGGGCCATTTGTGCTCCCAGCCGGGCGATGCTGATGAGCGGCAAAAGCTTGTTTCATGTATACGACAGACTTGCGGGTGTTCAAACTATGCCGGCATACTTTGCAAAGTATGGATATGAAACCTTTGGAACAGGGAAATGGCACAATGAAAAAAGTGCCTTCGAAGCTACTTTTCAAAAGGCGAAGAATGTGATGCTGGGCGGCATGAGCGATCACTTCAACGTTCCCTGCAATGATATGGGGCCGGATGGTAAACTGGTTCCGGCAGACAAAAAGGGTTTCTCGACAGATCTTTTTGCAGGAGCAGCCAAGGAATTTTTGGTTGATTATTCCAAGGGGAAGAGGGAGAATCCTTTCTTCTGTTATGTAGCCTTCACTGCTCCCCATGATCCAAGATCCCCCCGGACTGATTACATTGGCATGTACCCCGATGAATCAATTCCCGTACCCGGAAACTTCAAAAAACTTCATCCGTTTGCTTTTGATGATTTGGTTGTCAGGGATGAGAATCTCGCTCCTTGGCCACGGACGCCTGAGATAATACAGTCTTCACTTGCTGATTATTATGCTCTTATTTCCCATTTGGATGCAGAAATCGGGGATTTAATAAAGACGCTCAAGGATAAGGGACTATTCGAAAATACGATTCTTGTCTATGCTGCCGACAATGGTTTGGCCATCGGAAGTCACGGGTTATTAGGAAAACAGAGTCTGTATGACGACTGCATGAATGTGCCACTTATTATCTCCGGTCCCGGTGTTCCCAAAAATCAGGTAACAGAGGCGTTGGTGTATCTGTTCGACTTGTTTCCAACACTGAGTGATTTATGTCATTTGCCTGCACCTGCTGGAATTGACGGGAAAAATCTTGCTCCGGTAATCAGAGGAGAGGCAAAAGGGGTCAGGAATTCGCTTTATACTTCTTACAAAAATACAGTAAGGGCAGTGCGTACCGATGAATGGAAATTGATCAGATACCCACGCCGAAATTATACCCAGCTCTTTAACCTGAGGAATGATCCATTGGAAATAAACAATCTTGCAGCTGCACCCGAATGCAAAGTGAAGGTAGATGAAATGATGGGTCTCCTGCTTGAAGGTTACAAAGCCACCAATGATACCGCGAACATGAATCCCGGCAGCTTTCTGCCGATGGAATACGATTACAGCAGGCTGAAGCAAAAGCCGGATCAATGGCAGCCGGAATATACATTGAAGAAATATTTTAAAGGGGCTAAGCTGGAAAAAGTAAAGGAAGACTGAAATTCAGGTAGGGATCCAATAGGCCTCATTTCAATTGCCGAAGGAGGTAGTCAGTGTATTATTTTACACCCAAAAGGAGGATGCGGAGAACAATATAAATAATACTTAAATATCTAATTTGATTTTTTTGAACCGGAGATAATCCGGTCTGTGGGCAAAAGCAGGTCAATTGCGGCCAAATTAGTTTAACTCCGCAGTTTGGACCTTCTGTTTTTCTTTGCCCATGTATGGTGCAGCC
>CAIRSO010000162.1 GCA_903881215.1 uncultured Bacteroidia bacterium | reverse complement strand
TTTTAATCCCTTGATATGTCTGTTGTTAACCATATCTGTCGATTTTACTTCTATGGCCACTTCATGATCCCCTAATATAAAATCAACTTCAATTTGTGAAGCCGTCCGCCAGTAACTGATCTGATAATTCAGATCACTGTATTTGCTGTGTGCATAGATTTCCTGGTAGACAAAGTGTTCAAAAGCCTTCCCAAAAGCCTCACTCCCAAATTCAATCCGGCCTCTTTTCACCAGATAGTTGGCAATTCCAACGTCGAAAAAGTAAAACTTCGGAGCCTGGATCACCCTTCGTTTGGGCTTCTTTTGAAAGGAGGGCAAGAAACGACCCGTCAGGGTATCTTCCAATATCTGGAAATATTCTTTTACTGTCGGTGCGCTCACGCCACAATCGGTAGCAATATTGGTATAATTCACCATCTCTCCGTTGGAAAATGCAGCCATCTCAAGGAACCGTGAGAATGATGAAATATTCCTGACCTTAGCTTCCGCCATCACTTCATCCCTTAAGTAGTTGCCAATATAGGCGGATAATAGTTTTTCGGGATTTTGCGATAAATACTGACGGGGCAGCAACCCATTGTTTAGGGCGCGAAGTAAATCAAAATTCGGAATCTCCAGATAAATAAGTGGATATAGCTCATATCTCAGCGCTCTTCCTCCTAGCAGATTGCCTCCTGTTCTCAAAATCTTCCGCGGACTCGATCCACTTAGCAAGAAGCGGGTTTTTAAGTTGACGATCATCCAATGAATCTCATTCAACAAGTCCGGAATTCTTTGTATTTCATCTACGATCACAATCTCCGGGGTGTTCATTGCAATTAAAATTTCCCTGAGCAATCCCGGATTCCGCTGAAACCTGTCATATTCGTTCGACAAAAGCAGATCAAAGTAGGGTGATTGAGGAAACAGCGACTTAAGCAAGGTACTCTTGCCTGTCTGTCTGGCACCCCATAGGAAGGCGCTTTCTGACCCTATTCCCACAAAATTTTGCTTCCGAAAAAACATGATAATCTAAAGTTATAGTTTCAATTATCATGATAATCCAAAGTGGCACTTTAGAATATCATGATAATCTAAAGTCAAAGATAGATATTAAATTTATAATATGCTATAATTCAGTAAAATGAATTAAAAAAAGATTTTTGCCTAAAAATCATTCGGTTCGAACACCGTTTAGCTGGGTCACCTCTCCAATGAGCGTTGTTTGGGTGCAATCCAGAATCTTCACATGTACCAGATCCCCCACTTCGATTCCTTGTCCGGGAAAGACGACCACCTTATTCTGTGAGCTTCGGCCAAAGAGCTCGCTCTTCTTCTTTTTGGAAACACCTTCAGTAAGTACTTCCATTGTCTTTCCAATATCGCGCCGGTTACTTTCCAATGATAACCTGTTTTGCAGATGGATGATCTCTTCCAACCGTCTGGATTTTACTTCCTCAGAAACATCGTCGATAAAGTGATCGGCGGCATAAGTACCAGGCCGCATAGAGAATTTGAACATGAAAGAGGTGTCAAACTGAACCTCTTCCATCAGTTGCAGGGATTGCTGATGATCCTCTTCTGTTTCGGAGCAGAATCCACAGAAAATATCAGTTGTGATGCCGCATCCTGGTAAGGCTTCTCTTATTGCCTTGATCCTTCCAAGGTACCATTCGCTGTCATACTTCCTGTTCATCTTTTTCAGGACAGCCGAGCTGCCCGACTGCACCGGCAGATGGATGTGACGGCAGATATTCGGATAGGCAACCATCTTTTTCAGCAGCTTGTCTGATAAATCTTTGGGATGAGAAGTGGTAAAGCGAACCCTGAGAGCAGGAGAAAGTTGAGCTACCATCTCAAGCAGATCATGAAATTTAACCGGTTTACGGGTGGGTTCAGGATGCCAAACATAAGAATTGACATTTTGCCCCAGCAGGGTAACTTCTTTGGTGCCACTTTCCATCAGAGCCTTCACTTCATTTAGGATGTCTTTGGGGTCGCGACTGCGCTCTCTGCCACGGGTATAGGGAACAATGCAATAGGTGCAAAAATTATTGCATCCCCTGGTAATGGATACAAAACCGGAGATGCGTTCCTCTCCAATTCTTTTAGGAATAATTGAATCGTAAGTTTCGTCGATAGTAAGTTCTACGTTGACAGCACTTTCTCCTAATCGGGCTTTGTCGTAAAGGAAGGGCAAATCCCGGTAGGCATCGGGTCCGGCAACCAGGTCGGCCGATTTTTTCTCGATCAGTTCTTCCCCGATCCTTTCGGCCATGCAACCGATCAGTCCGATGACCAGCTTCGGATTTTTCTTTTTCAAACTTTTGAAGAAGGTAAGCCTGTTCCAGATCTTCTTCTCTGCATTGTCGCGTACGGAACAGGTATTGACAAAGATGGCATCCGCGTCAGCATATTGGTCGGTAACAATGAACCCCCGGTCGGCCATCACTGAAGCCACCACTTCGCTGTCGGCCACATTCATCTGGCATCCGTAAGTCTCGATATATAGTTTTTTTTGAGTCATTGCTTTAGATTTTACATCAGATTCCGAAGAGGCTGACAGGCTGCAAAGTTAAAATCAATTCTTCCAAAATGAAAATATTGATTGTCAAACTGTATTTGGAAGCTTGTGAGGAAATTTCTTATCAATCAGACAAAAATTGAGTAAATTTACATTCTTATATGAGCGACTATGAATCAACGAATTGAAAATGTCAGACTTTCGCCAGAAGCTAGTGAGCTTGCTGATAAGTATATTGATGCTAAGGTCGTTGGCAGAACCAGTAGAGCGGACTGCCAGCATATCGCTATTGCAACACTTTGCAAAGCAGATGTGTTAGTAAGTTGGAACTTTAAACATATTGTAAACCTCGACAGAATAAGAGGTTATAATGGTATCAATTATCAAATGGGGTATAATATGATAGAAATTAGAACGCCAAAAGAAATTACGAAATATGGAAGCGAAGATTAAAAAGCCGAAAAAAAAGTTTGATGCAATAAAAGTAATGCGTGAAATACGAGATAAAATGAGCCTTGAAATAATGACAATGACTTACGAGGAGGAACGGGCATTTTTGGACAAGCTTCTTTCCAAAGATGAAATGGCAAATAGTACCTATATGCTTACAGATGAAAAATATCTTGCAATTGAAGAGTCCCAAAAGCAATTTAAAAATGGTCAATTCCTGAAAAGTGATAAGGCTGACAAAGAAATTGACGAATTGTTAGGCCGGTAATTTGGACTGAAAAAGCGTTCAATATCTCCCATTCAGTCTTTACATGCAAAATCAGCTTTTTCTCCTTCCGATTTTCCTTATCTTTGCAGCAAATTATCCGCCCTATGACTGCTTTGAGACGGAAATCATTTTTCCTGGTCTGGTTATCCATGTTACTATTCAGTTTCACGGTAGGTGCCCAAACGGCCAGACCGGCTGCCCCTTCACCGCCAATCACTGATGGCTCATTTATCTGGCAACGATTGAATGTGGAAGCCAGCAGCGAAATTTCCGATCTACTCAGGCAGCAGTACGATCAAAGTAGAAAAACCGGCACCTTCCCGGGATACCGGCTTCAACTCTATTTTGGATCGGGTGTTCAGGCCAGGGCACATGCCGAAAAAGTGAGGACCGATTTCAATAACCTGCATCCCGATATAAGGGTTTACCTGATCTTTAAATCACCCGACTTTATTGTTAGAGCCGGTGATTTCAGAAATAAAAGTGACGCATTAAAAATATTAAAGAGTTTATCGGCCGGTTTCGCGAACGCCTTTATCGTCAGCGATGAGATTGCGTTTCCGGGTCTGGTGGTTCAAGCAGAAATAAAATAAGAATGAGCGACGAAATCAAGCACGAGTGTGGAATAGCCCTGATCAGGCTTCGCAAGCCGCTGGAATACTACCGGCTGAAATACGGAACCTGGCAATACGGGATCAACAAGCTCTACGTGATGATGGAAAAGCAGCATAACCGGGGGCAGGACGGAGCAGGGGCTGTTGGTGTTAAAGTAGGCATGTCGCCAGGAAGAGAGTACATTTTTCGCCATCGTTCCATCGATCCCAATCCCATCCGCGACGTTTTCGCCAAGATTTTTAAAGAATTCAACCAAGCCCAACAGCAATATCCACAGGCATTTCCTGATCCAAACTGGGCCAAAGCCAATCTCCCTTTTGCCTGTGAACTTTACCTTGGCCACCTCAGATATGGCACCTTTGGCCGAAACAGTGTGGAGTCGACCCATCCGGTGATGCGCCAAAACAACTGGCGTTCGCGCAACCTTGTGCTGGCTGGCAACTTCAACCTGACCAACGTGGATGAGTTATTCAATCTTCTGGTAGGCCTGGGACAGTTTCCAAAAGGGTTCAATGATACGGTCACCATTCTTGAAAAAGTGGGCCACTTCCTTGACGAAGAGAACGAACTGCTATTCAGACAATACAAGAACGAAGGCTTTCCAAATGCGGAAATCTCAACTTTAATTGAAAAAAATATTGACATTCGGAAAGTCCTGGAAAGGGCAAGCCGCGACTGGGACGGAGGCTATACCATTGGTGGAATTATCGGGCACGGCGATGCTTTTGTGGCACGCGACCCATGGGGAATCCGGCCTGCATTCTATTATTATGATGATGAAATTGTTGTTGTTGCCTCAGAAAGACCTGTGATTCAGACGGTCATGAATGTTGGCTGGAACAGCGTCTCGGAGATCAAGCCCGGGCATGCCCTGATCGTAAAGATGGACGGATCCGTTTCTGAGGAGATGGTTCGGGTACCGCAGAAGAGGAGCTCTTGCTCTTTCGAAAGGATTTATTTCTCCCGCGGGTCGGACCGGGATATTTACCAGGAGCGCAAAAAACTTGGTTTTCTGCTTGCTCCGGTTATCCTCAAAGCCATCAACAATGATTTGAAAAACACTGTTTTCTCTTTTATTCCAAATACCGCCGAGACAGCCTTTTTGGGAATGATGGAGGGTATTCGAGCCGACTTACTTCAGTGGAAAAAGGAAAAAATTCATGCTCTGGGCGATAAAATGACTGAAGATGAGATAGGAGAGATCATATCTGTACAGCCGAGAATGGAGAAAATTGCCATCAAAGACGTGAAGATGCGCACTTTTATTGCCGACGATAGCAGCCGTGATGATCTTGTTAGCCATGTCTACGACGTGACCTATGGAGTGGTCGAAAATCAAAAGGATACACTTGTCGTCATTGATGATTCAATCGTTAGGGGAACTACGCTTAAACAGAGTATTCTTAAGAGTTTGGACAGGTTGAAACCCAAGAAAATCATCATCATTTCCTCCGCTCCTCAAATCAGATACCCTGATTGCTATGGTATTGACATGGCTATCCTTGGTAAGTTTGTGGCTTTTGAAGCAGCCATGGCATTGCTTAGAGAACGGGGAAAATCCAAGGTTATCGATGAGGTATACCGCAAATGCAAAGATCAGCAGCGCTTGCCCAAAGAGGAGATGGTTAACTATGTGAAGGAGATTTACCGTCCGTTCAGTGATGAGGAAATTTCAGGAAAAATTGCACAATTGCTCAAACCATCCGAATGTAAAGCAGAGGTTGAGATTGTTTACCAGACGGTCGAAAATTTACATTTGGCTTGTCCCAATGATTTGGGAGACTGGTATTTCACGGGCGATTATCCTACACCAGGAGGAAACAAAGTGGTTAATACCTCCTTCATCAACTACATTGAAGGAATTGCCGGCAGGGCTTATTGAAAGCGCATCTTGGGATTGTCTTCCTTTTCGACCAATTCTTCCAGATAGGTTGAGACATGCCGGTCTATCTTGATGTCGTACATGTCCTCTATACTTAACATGATTCCCGTCTCTTCCACATCCCCGAATTCATCGCTGATGGCAGTCCCAAAAGTTCTCATATTGGGAGTGAGATTCATATAAGCGTTGATCAGTGGCGGGATATTTTCGCCCAATTTTCTCACTTCATGAGATAAGATTTTATAGGCAGCATCATAGTCTTTCCCATCAAAAAGTTCTTTCAGCTTTTCTTCATTTGCATTGTAAGCCATTGGCTTTTTTGCCCAGACCAGTCGATCAGGATCGGAGAAAAACTTGCTGAAAAAGTAAAGGATAAGATTGCGTGCTTCCTGGTTATAGTTGGTATACATCGTTACTTTTCCGAAAAAATACTTTACCTCAGGATAGTCAATCATCAGTGCTCCAAGCCCGTCCCACAAGTTATCCAGGGCAAACAAGGCCTTGGATCCGACTTTGGTCGACTGGTAATCAGGCTGGACAAATGAGCGCCCTAATTCAATTACAGAAGGAAGGTAATCTGAGATAAATTCATCAGAAAAATTAAACAGGTGTGCGGTAGCTAGCGGAACCTCTCCATGGCTATCCTTTTTAAGTCCATCGCAATGAATGTACCTGTAGCCTCCCAGAATCTCCTTATTGGCAGGATCCCAAACGATCAGCTGTTTGTAAGGATGAGTTTCTGAAAAGTCATACGAATCAATATCAAGCTCTTCTCCGATGCCACCTCCTGCCGATCTGAATGTCAGCTCCCTGAGCCGGCCGATCTCACGCATCAGGTTGGGTGAATCGAAATAAGTAAGGATATATATCTCGTTGTCGGCCTTGTTTGTTTTTCTTTGGAATTTCTCCGGAGTGAGTTCTGCTTCCAGCAATTCTCTTGGAACGGGAGGGATGATCTCCTTCATCTTACAGCTTGTTAATAGTTTCGCGTCAAAAATAGCAATAATTTGTCCACAAATCTCATCGATTGGTGTAGAGAAAATTCATGAATTTTCTCTACACCAATTGATACACTGCCTTCTTCACCTCCTCCGCCCACTGCGCCGGGGTTTTTGCATGGTCAAAAGTCTGCCAGGGTATCGGTTTGCCGAAAGTGATAGTGAAACTTCTGCCCTTTTGTTTGAACATCTCATCGGGGAGCAAAAGCATCTCGATCCCGAATTTCATCCCGATGAATTTTCTGAAATTGCAAAACCAATAAAAGAAGTTGGAGTTGCGCCCGCTCATAAAAACAGGAATAACATCTCTTTGGTGTTCAACTGATTTCTGGATAAAATGCTTGTGCCATTCCAAGTCAGAAACGACTCCCTTTTTTCTCCTTGAGGCCAGACCGGCTGGAAATATCAGTACTTGCTTATCTGATTCATAGGCTGCATTGATCTGATTGATTGAATGTCGCTGATTTCCATATTTGTTGATGGGAATGAACAGCTCTTTCAACGGCGGTATCTTGGTAAGCTCATCCCTAACCAGGAAAAGCGAAGGTCCCATGAATTTTGTCACGCTGTTGATAAGGATTAATCCGTCGAAGCCTCCCAGCGGATGATTGGAGGCAAAGATATATCGTCCTCCGGAGGGTAGGTTTTCAGTCCCACAGAAATCAAAACTCACATTAAAATAACCAAGACTGGAGCTGACAAAGTCGATCCCATGTTTATCCCCGTACTTAAAAATGATCTCGTTGAGTTCGCGAATGTGCAAAATCCGGTTAAGCAGGTTGTAGACGAATACGGGGATCCGTTTGGCAAGCCGGGGGTTCTTTTCTGCAACGATGTCTTTGAGGACTAATGGATTCATAGCAAGTTAATAGTGAATAACGAATAGTGAATATCGAACAATGAATAACGAAAAGTGAAAAGTGAAAAGAAGAACGAAGATACCCCCATTTTCCAAATTGTATCTTCCTGATTTTCAAAAAAATCAAATCAGGTTACAAACAACTTATCAACAAAAATGGATATCCCGGAGGGTAAAATTGTTAACAACCTGTTGAGAAATAGTTGGGTGTAATAAAGTGTCACGTATTGTCATAAAGTGTAATAATGTTTATCTTTACATCCTAATAATCACCAGAAAGGTAAAAATGATCTCCTTTTCGAACAAATACAGTGCAACCGTTGATGCCAAAGGGCGAATCGTACTTCCTGCTCCATTTAAAAAGGAGATGGGAGACGCTCTTGAGCCGCAATTTGTTGTTGAAAAGGATGTTTATGACCGCTGTTTGAACATTTATCCGCATGCTACCTGGCTGACGAAGGTTGAAAACATCATGAAGCGGCTCAATGTGGATAATCCTTTTCACAGTAAAATGCTGTCGAGGTATTATGAGGACGTTGTGACTGTGACAATGGCCGAGAACGGTCGTCTGAACATTCCCGATGAGATGCTTCAACATGCAGGAATAATTAAAGAGGCTGTATTTACCGGACAAGGAACGCGGATGAGGCTTTGGGATCCTTCCAGGCACCAGGCTTCAAGGCTTAGCGATGAAGAATACACCAGGTTGTACAGAGAACTGCTTGGCGGACCGATGGATAATTTTTAACAACGTAACATTCGTCGCATGAGTGAATATCATACACCGGTCTTGCTTGAAGAAAGTATCGACGGACTTAACCTGCAGCCAGACGGCATCTACGTGGATGTTACTTATGGCGGCGGCGGGCACTCCAGGCGAATTCTCGAACGACTACAGGGCGGAAAACTGGTGGCTTTCGACCAGGATGAAGACGCCTTGCAAAACCTGATCGACGACGAACGTCTGATTTTTGTTAACCACAACTTCAAATTCCTCAAAAATTTTCTTCGTTACCATGATATTTCCAAAGTAGACGGTATCCTGGCAGATCTGGGTGTTTCTTCCCATGATTTTGATCAGCCCGACCGTGGTTTCTCTTTCCGTTTCGACGGAAAACTCGATATGCGCATGAACCAATCGGCCGAAAAAGATGCCGTCAAAGTGATCAACGAATACGATGCTACCAAACTGGGCGAGATATTCAGGGAATACGGTGAGATCCAAAACTGGAGGAACCTTTCCCAAACCATTGAGCAAGCCAGATCCTCTGAGAGAATTACTTCGATACAACAATTTCTGAAAGCCATCGCCCGTTGCGTTCCTGCCAGAGTGGAGAAAAAATATCTGGCGCAAGTGTTTCAGGCCCTACGCATCGAGGTGAACAACGAAATGGATGCCCTTGAGAAATTTTTGGAAAGCACGCTGGAGTTGCTGAATCCGGGAGGAAGGCTGGTAGTCATCTCTTACCATTCATTGGAAGACCGGATGGTCAAAAATTTCATGCGTTCGGGTCGGATCGACGGAAAGAGTGAGCAGGATTTCTTTGGTCATTATCACCTTCCGCTGGAGGTGATCACCCGTAAAGTCATTGTTCCTGATGAGTTTGAGACGGCCAGAAATCCAAGGGCCCGCAGTGCCAGGTTACGAATAGCCAAAAAGACAGCCTGATGGAAGAGCCTAAGAAAAAAATAAAGTTTAATCTGGGAGAGCTGCTGAACGGGCAGTTTTTTGAAAGTGAACTGTTCGTAAGAAATAAGCTTTTGTTGTTTGTCATCTTCCTGATGTTGCTGGCCAATATCACCGTCAGGTACAAAACTGCCAAAGTATTGCGGGAAGTTGATACGATGGAAAAAGATGTGAAAGAGTTGAGGGCCCACTCTATTGCAGTGGCTGCTGAAGTAATCAAGCTGACTCGTCCTTCCGAGATTCTTGACAGAATAAAAAACAGCAATCTCGGATTGGAGACTTCCAAGATTCCGCCAAGAAGAATTTATGTAGATAAAATAGATTAATGGAAATTAAACAAGGCATATTAAACAGGTTCAAGGTGGTCTATTTTGGGATCATCATTGCCGTCTTGTGGATACTCTTTCTATTGGTCAGGATTCAGTTTTCCCCAAAATGGAGCGAAAAGAGCAAGATATTTGCTGAAGTAGAGATCCCTGTACAAGCCAGACGCGGAACGATTTGCGCTGCAGATGGTAGTCCGCTGGCTGCCTCTATTCCCCATTACCGCCTGAGAATGGATTTGAGCGTTCCTCCCCTGAAAAATTATTTCGCACGCGATGTAGACTCACTGGCATTGATGCTTTCCCGTTTCTTTCGCGATAAATCGGCCGGTGCCTATCGCCGCGCCCTGACAGAAGCCTACCGCAAAGGGGATAAATATTTCCTGATCTCTTCAAAAAAGGTTGATTATGATGGCCTTCAGAAAATAAAGCGCTTTCCCATTTTCAGAAACGGGCAGTTCAAAGGGGGTCTGATAACCGAACAGGATTATGAGCGGATTTATCCCCTGGGAAATCTGGAAAGCAGGACTTTGGGCAAGATGAAAGAGGGATTATCTGATGGCAATCCGGCACAGGTTGGTGCTTTTGGACTGGAGGAATCCTTCGAAGAGACCTTGAAAGGGGATGCAGGACTGGCCATAAAGGAGAATGTCTCCGGCCGCACCATGGATGTTCGCTTGGACGAACCAACCGATGGCTGGGATCTGATTACTACGCTGGATGTGAAAATGCAGGACCAGGTTTCTTACTCCCTGCGCCGGATGCTGGAGAAAACCAGAGCAAAATATGGTACGGCAATTTTGATGGAGGTCAAAACCGGCGATATCAAAGCCATTTCCAATTATGGCCGCAACAGCGCTGGTCAGCTCGTTCAGGGTTACCAGAACTATGCGCTGGGTGCAGCAGGAAGCACAGACCCGGGGTCTACCTTCAAACTTGCTTCGCTGATGGCTGCTATGGAGGATGGTAAAATTGATACTTCCACAATAATTGATACAGGCAAAGGGGTTTGGGTGAATAAGAAATGGAAAGTAACGGATTCTGATCGCGAGAAGACTGGCGGATACCATAAAATCACTGCCAAACACGTTTTTGAAGTGTCCTCAAATATTGGTGTGGCCAAATTGATTACCCAGAACTATGCCGGCGAAGAGAAAGACTTTTTTGACAGAATTCACCAGTTTGGACTGGATATCCCAATTAAGGTCGGTATAAGTGGAGAAAGTGAACCGTACATCAATCACCCGGGCGAAAAAACATGGTCAGGGGTGAGCATGACCCAGATCTCATACGGCTATGAAATGCGCCTTACCCCCATCCAAATTCTTGCCTTTTACAATGCTGTTGCAAACAATGGACGCATGATGCAGCCCAGGCTGGTAAAGGCGATAACCGAGGAAGGCGAAATCCGCGAAAGCTTTGGAAATAAGACCCTGATCCGATCAATATGCTCAAACAGAACATTGCGCCAGGCACGCTCCATGCTGGAGGGTGTCATTGAACGCGGCACAGGAAAGGCATTGCAGGCATCGAATTACAAGATTGCCGGAAAGACTGGCACAGCGCAGGTTGCCAACAGAAATGAAGGTTATAGCCGCAACGGGAGAAAAGTCTACCAGGCATCGTTTGCCGGATATTTCCCCGCTGATGATCCCAAATATTCATGCATTGTGGTGATCAATCATCCGTTGGGTGACTATTACGGAGCCTCGGTTGCCGGACCGGTTTTCAAGCAAATAGCTGATTATGTGTATGCATATGAACTTGGCAAAAGCGGAGATTTCAATTATCCGGTCACCGAGGTGAAGGAGGATTATCCCGGTTTGGCTGCAGGACGCAAGAAAGACATTGCCAAAGTTCTGAATGAGCTTGGCATCATGAATGGCTGGAGTTTTTACAAGTCAGAATGGGTGGAGGCCAATCGTGAGGAGGATGGAGTCTCAGTGACAAGCAGGGAACTTAAGCCAGATGTGATCCCAAATGTGAAGGGAATGGGAGTAACCGATGCCGTGTACCTGCTGGAAAAATCTGGACTGCGTGTCTCGCTCCGCGGATTTGGCAAAGTGAAATCGCAGTCATTGCGGGCAGGCGACCGAATGAGAAGAGGACAAAATATCGTGATAACATTAGGATAAGATGATGCAATTAGTTGATATACTTTCAGGGATTAGCGGATTATCAATAACCGGAAATACGGATATTGAAATCTCCGGCATCGCTTTTGATTCGCGCAAAGTCACTAACGGGACGCTCTTTGTGGCGATGTCCGGGACGCATGCGGATGGACACCAGTATATTCCTTCTGCCCTGGAGAAAGGCGCTGTTGCTGTCATGTGCAACACTTTGCCTTTGATACCGGATCCTTCAGTAACCTGGATTGTCTCCCCTGATGCGGTATCCGCATTGGGAATGGCCGCCGCCAATTTTTATGGTCATCCATCCCAAAAAATGAAAGTTGTCGGCGTGACTGGCACCAATGGTAAAACCACTACCGCCACCCTTTTGTACAGGTTATTTACCGCATTGGGTCATACCTGCGGACTCTTTTCAACTGTTTGCAACTACATCGGTGAGAACAAATCGGTTGCTACTCACACCACTCCCGATGCCTTGCAGATTCAGTCAACGATGGCAGAGATGGTGGCTGCCGGCTGTACCCATTGTTTTATGGAGGTCAGCTCTCATGCCATTGATCAACAACGAATTGCAGGTATTTCTTTCGATGGTGCCGTTTTCAGCAACCTGACACATGATCATCTTGATTACCACAAGACTTTTGCTGAATACCGCGATGCAAAAAAACGGTTCTTCGACCAGCTTTCACCCGAAGCCTTTGCCCTGACCAATGCCGACGACAAAAACGGCATGGTTATGCTGCAAAATTGCAAAGCCAAAAAATATACTTACTCTGCCCGTACCATGGCCGATTTCAAGGTTAAAGTAATCGAGAGTCATTTCGACGGAATGCTTCTTAGTATCAATGGAAAAGAGTTCTGGAATCATTTTGCCGGAAATTTCAACGCCTATAATCTTTTGGCAGTCTATGCTTCAGCCATGCTTCTTTGTGCTGAAAGTGAGGAAGTACTAAGGGTCATGAGCCTTTTGAAACCGGTCGATGGACGATTCGAAATTTTCCGTTCGCCGGTTGGCTATTTCGCGGTAGTCGATTATGCCCACACTCCCGATGCGCTCAAGAATGTTCTCTCCACCATCAATGATACCCGAACAGGCGATCAGCTGGTCTTTTGTGTGGTTGGTGCCGGAGGCGATCGGGACAAAACCAAGCGACCTGAAATGGCAGCAGAAGCAGTGAAAGCCAGCGACAGGGTTATTCTCACATCGGACAATCCCCGGTCGGAAGAACCGGATCAGATCATTGCCGATATGATGGCAGGTGTACCTGCCGGAATGCTCAACAAAGTGGTGGCCATTACCAACAGGAAAGAGGCCATCCGAACTGCCTGCATGATGGCCCATCAGGGTGACATTATCCTGATTGCAGGGAAGGGCCACGAAGATTACCAGGAAATTAAAGGCATAAAATATCATTTCGACGACCGTGAAATTGTAAAAGAAATATTCAATGCAACCACGCTAAACTAGACCTCATGCTATATTACCTCTTTAGTTACCTCGAAAAATTTGACATACCCGGCGCCAGGATGTTTGAATACATCTCTTTCCGTTCTGCCATGGCAGTGATTGCGGCACTTTTTATTTCAACCATTTGGGGAAAGAAGGTCATTAGGATCTTGCAGAGGCAACAGATAGGCGAAGAAATTCGTGATCTTGGCCTCGAAGGGCAAATGCAGAAGAAGGGTACGCCAACGATGGGTGGAATCATCATTCTTGCCTCAATTCTTATTCCTGTTCTACTTTTCGCCAAGCTGGATAATGTCTACATCATCCTGATGATCATTGCGACCATCTGGCTGGGTGTGATTGGTTTTATCGATGACTACATCAAAGTATTTCTGAAGGACAAGCAGGGTTTGGCCGGCAGATTTAAAATCATGGGTCAGGTGATGCTTGGGTTGATCGTAGCCGGAACACTATATTTCAGTAACGATGTGATTGTTCGGGATCAGGTTTATCTTCCAAACGGGCGTGTAAAAACTGAATCAGTTGTCAATCCAACCACAGGTAAAAAAGAGGTGCGCCAGGTCACGGTTGATCATAAGTCTACCGAGACCACCATTCCTTTTATCAAGAATCACCAGTTTGATTACAAAGTTCTGGTCGGTTTTACAGGCAAATATGCCGACAAGGTTGTCTGGTTTCTCTATGCACTGATCATCATTTTTATCATCACAGCGGTATCTAACGGTGCAAATCTCACCGACGGACTGGATGGGCTTGCGACGGGGGTTTCGGCCATCAGCGGGACTACCCTTGGGGTCTTTGCCTACCTCAGTGGTAACTTTATCTATGCCGGATACCTGAACATCATGTATATCCCCTTTACTGGAGAGCTCACAGTCTTTATCTCCGCATTTATTGGGGCATGCATCGGATTTTTGTGGTACAATTCATATCCCGCACAGGTATTTATGGGAGATACCGGAAGCCTTTCACTCGGCGGTATTCTGGCTGTTTTTGCCATCATCATCCGTAAAGAAATCCTGATTCCGCTGCTATGCGGCATCTTTCTGATCGAAAACCTCTCCGTGATGATCCAGGTCCTCTGGTTTAAATACACAAGAATCAGATATGGAGAGGGCAGAAGGGTATTCCTGATGGCTCCACTTCACCATCATTTCCAAAAAAAGGGTTTTCCTGAGGCGAAAATTGTCACTCGTTTCTGGATTGTTGGGATCATTTTATCTGTATTAACCATTGCAACACTCAAAGTCAGATAGTTATGATAAAGAATCGGTTGGTCATATTGGGTGGAGGAGAAAGTGGCACAGGTGCGGCGATTCTTGGCGTGGCTAAGGGTTACGAGACCTTTGTCTCCGATCTTGGCGCCATCCAGGACCTGTACAAAGCCGAACTTACAGCACATGGAATCCCGTTTGAAGAGTTGCAACATACTCCCGAACTGATTTTGAATGCCGATCTCGTGGTGAAAAGTCCGGGTATCCCGGATAAGGCACCTATTATTAAGTCGCTCATTCATGAAGGAGTTCAGATCATTTCGGAAATCGAATTCGCCGGAAGATACACCAACGCTAAAACCATCTGCATAACCGGTAGCAACGGAAAAACCACAACAACACTACTGACTTATGATATGCTCAGGAGAGCCGGATTGAAAGTTGGCCTGGCCGGCAACATCGGAAAAAGTTTTGCACGTCAGGTAGCAGAAGAGGATTACGATTATTATGTGCTGGAAATATCAAGTTTTCAGCTGGATGGGATGTTTGATTTCCGTGCCAACATTGCCATTCTGACGAACATTACCCCTGATCATCTCGACCGGTACAACTACGAGATGCAGAACTATACCGACTCAAAATTCAGAATCGTTCAGAACCAAACCGACGAAGATTTCTTCATATACAACGACGATGACCCTTTGATAGAAGCAGAGCTGGCCAAAAGGAGCCTGCCGGCCATGAAACTTCCCTTTTCGCTCGCTCACCCCCTTTCAACTGGTGGATGGCTCGAAGGAGATAAAATGAAACTAAATGTATACAATAATATTTTCGATATGACAATTTTAGAACTGGCACTGCAAGGAAAACACAATGTTAACAACTCAATGGCTGCTGGAATTTCCGGTATGGTACTAAAGCTACGCAAGGATGATATCCGCGAGTGCCTGAGCGACTTCCAGGGTGTTGAACACCGCCTGGAGCGTTTCATGCGGGTACATGAAATTGAGTTCATCAACGACTCCAAAGCGACCAATGTCAACTCTGTTTGGTATGCGCTCGAAAGCATGTCGACGAAAGTTATCTGGCTTGTTGGCGGTATTGACAAGGGAAATGATTATACACAGCTTTACGATCTTGTCAAAGAGAAGGTAAAGGCGATTGTATGTATTGGCGTCGACAATAGCAAAATCAAAGAGGCATTCAAGAATTTTGGGGTGGATATCGTCGAAACAAGAAGTATGGAAGAGGCGGTGCGCAGCTCCTATTTTCTTGCGGCCAAAGGAGATTCAGTGCTGCTGTCACCGGCATGCGCCAGTTTTGACCTGTTTAAAAATTACGAAGATCGCGGCCGCCAGTTTAAAGAAGCGGTCAGAAATTTATAGAAAATGAAGTTTAGTGATTACATAAGCAGGTTAAAAGGCGACAAGAAGATTTGGATCGTGATCTTCGTCATGTCTTTTATCTCAATTCTCGTCGTGTACAGTTCGACTGGAGCGTTGGCTTTCAGGCGCTCCAACGGCAATACCTCCTTTTATATTTTCAGGCAAGTGATGGTACAGCTGGGTGGATTTATGTTTATCTTGCTTATGATCAAATATATAAAGGTTAAATATTACAACAAGTATGCAAATCTGGCGCTGGTGGCAGCGGTTGGTTTTATTCTGATTGGTATATTGATTGGAAGAGGTTCCGGGCGCACCATACCACTGGGATTTTTTAGTTTTCAGCCTGCTGAACTAGCCAAGGTCGCTGTCATGATGTGGGTTGCAAGGATCTTATCCAACACAGGTGAAACTGATGCTGCCAAAAGAGCCTCCTTTTTTAAAATTGTTGGAGGAATGTTGCTATTGACAGTTTTGCTTCTCAAGGTGAATTTTTCCTCTGCAGTTTTGTTGATGACAACAGCATTTATCATGATGTATGTGGCACAGATCCCGGCAAGATACCTTGGGAGTGCCCTATTGATCGCACTGGTTGTGTCTGTTTCCTTGTTTTTGGTTCGCAAGCAATTGCCTGAGATCATCTACAAAGGGACCCGGGTCGAAACTGTATTCAACAGGGTAGATCGCTACATCAGCGGAAAAGACCCCAAACAGGACGAAGGACTAACCCAGGATGAATTTGCCAAAATCGCCATCTACAACGGAGGTTTCTTTGGTGTAGGCGTTGGGAAGGGTGATATAAGTAACCGGATGAGTGCGGCTTACAACGATTTTGTCTTTGCCATCATTGTTGAGGAGTACGGAATCTTTTTTGCAGCTTTTATCGTGCTGCTTTATCTGATCATACTGACCAGAGGTCTCATGATTATCAAAGCCTGCAAACGAACTTTTCCACTCTTTCTGGCCACCGGTGCAGTTACATTATTACTGTTGCAGGCCCTGGTAAACATGGGGGTCTCGTCAGGTGCGATTCCCGTTACCGGTCAGCCGCTGCCATGGATTAGCTGGGGTGGCACCTCCCAGATTTTTACGGCCATCGTTTTTGGATTTCTCTTAAGCATAAGTGCCGAAAATCAGGCTGAAATGCTTAAACAAGATACAGAAGAACCAGGTGAAGAGGAAGATTATTCAGAAGAAGAAATTGAGTTTCCTCCCTTGAACCTTAAACTTTGAAATTTTAACGTATGAGCAACCATCGGTTTATCATCAGCGGAGGCGGTACAGGGGGACATATTTTCCCTGCACTTTCTATCGCGGAAGGTCTCAGGCAACGTCTGCCGGATGCTGAGATCCTCTTCGTGGGGGCGCTGGGGAAGATGGAGATGGAAAGGGTTCCTGCAGCCGGTTTTCAGATTGTCGGACTTCCGGTGGCGGGCTTCCACAGGGGTGAGATCTGGCGAAACCTACTATTTCTTCCCAAGCTGATTGCTTCGCTATGGAAAGCCAGATCGGTGGTTAAGAATTTTAAACCTGATTGCGTGATTGGGGTTGGTGGTTATGCCAGCGGACCTGTCCTGAAGGTTGCCACTCAGATGGGCATTCCGACACTTCTGCAGGAGCAGAATTCTTATGCGGGCGTTACCAACAAGTTACTTGGTAAAAAAGCGAGTAAAATATGCGTGGCCTATCCGAATATGGAAAGGTTTTTCCCAAAAGAGAAAATCGTTTTCACAGGAAATCCCATCCGAAAAGGTTTGGAAGGCATAGCGGCGAAGTCTGAAGAAGCTTTCCGCTATTTTGGATTGGAATCCGGCAAGCCTGTGATATTGGTGATTGGTGGCAGTTTGGGTGCCAGAACTTTGAACAATGGCATGCTGGCCAGGATGGATTTAATCCGCCAGTCAGGCGTACAATTTCTCTGGCAATCAGGAAAATTCTATTACCAGGATCTTAAGTCTGAAATGGAAAATCATCCTGCCGCAAATGTCCACCTTCTGGAATTTATTCAGCGCATGGATTTGGCTTTCGCCGCGGCCGATCTGGTCATTTCAAGGGCAGGTGCCGGTACCATCAGTGAACTTTGTGTGCTTGGGATGCCTTCTATTCTGGTACCATCGCCCAACGTTTCTGAAGATCACCAGACAGCCAATGCACGTGCACTGGCCGATCGGGGAGCTGCAGTGCTGATACCTGATGCGGAGGTCGTTAACAGGTTGGTGGAGGATGCATTGACATTGGTAAAGGACAAGCAACGTTTAACTAGCTTATCCAAAAAGATAAATGAAATGGGAACCCCCAATGCCACAAGGGATATTGTAGATGTAGTTATTTCATTAATAAGTATTTGATGAGGATGATTTTTTCATCTTTAATTTTGAATTTATAAGGCATGGTCGAGACAGAGAATATCAAACAGGTTTATTTGCTGGGAATCGGAGGAATCGGCATGAGTGCTCTTGCCCGCTATTTTAAATTTGCCGGCAAGCGCGTTTCAGGGTACGACAAAACGCCTTCTCCACTAACTGATGAATTGGTCGCAGAGGGAATTCCTGTCCATTTCAAAGAGGATGAGGCACTGATGCCATTGCTGTCGGAGCGGGAAAGTACGCTGGTTATTATTACACCGGCCGTTCCCCAAAATTTTGGTGAGATGATTTGGCTGAAAGAACATAATTTTACGATGGCCAAGCGATCTGAAGTCCTGGGTTCGCTGAGTCTTGGTAAAAGCTGTATCGCAGTAGCGGGCACTCACGGTAAAACTTCTGTTACCACAATGACGGCTTACCTGCTGAAGGAATCGCATGTCGACTGCATTGCTTTCATGGGGGGATTGTCCAGAAATTATGGTACAAATTTGTTGCTACCTGAAAACAGCAGCCAGGTAATGGTAGCTGAAGCCGATGAGTTCGACCGTTCTTTCCTGCGGTTGTTTCCCGAAATGGCAGTCATCACCTGGATGGATCCCGATCACCTGGATATTTATGGCACGGAGGGCAATCTGGTAGAGGCTTTTGCCATTTTTACCGGACAGATCAGAAAAGGAGGAGTTCTCCTTTACCGCAAAGGTGTCGCCATTGATCAAAATTGGAACAGCGGAATCCGCTATTACTCCTATTCAGCCTCGCAGGAAGCCGACTTCCAGTCCAAAAATATTGTGGTAACAGATGGAGCCTATCGCTTCGATTTAAGTTCTCCGCTGGGTGAAATCAAAGGAATCACGCTGCACTATCCCGGATTGATGAATGTGGAGAACCTCACTGCTGCTATGGCGATGGCGTTGCTTAATGGGGTCTCGAAAGATGAGATTTTGGCCTCTGTTCCCAAATACAAAGGTGTCGAACGACGGTTTGATATCCGGTATAAAAGTGCAAAGTGCGTTTACATTGATGATTATGCTCACCATCCCAGAGAGCTTGAAGCAACTATTCTATCTGTCAGACATCTCTATCCCGGAAGGAAAATTACCGGAATCTTCCAGCCACATCTTTTCACACGTACCCGGGATTTTGTTGATGGTTTTGCCGAAAGTCTCGATCTGCTTGACGAAGCTCTGGTGATGGAGATCTATCCTGCCAGGGAGGAGCCCATTCCGGGTGTGGATGCCGGAATGATACTCGACAGGATGAAACTGTCCTCCAAAAGAAGGTGTTCAGCTTCCGATTTTACAAAGATTCTTGATGATTATCAATTGGATATATTGCTTACTCTGGGTGCCGGTGACATCGATCGCCTGGTCGACCCAATTGTTCATTATCTGAAGGAGAAAAATGATGTTTAAGAAATTCGGAAAACTGCTCGTCTGGTGCGCTGTGTTCGCAGTGGTCTCCCTCTCATTGGGATTTACCATCGCCGAACGCAACAGAATTGTCTGCACGGAGGTGAGGGTTGAAATAACCGATTCTACAAAAAATCAATTTCTCAGAAGCCGGGAGATCAGATCCTGGGTACTGAGTCGTTATCCCAATATCCTGAAAAGAAACCTGGACTACATTGATCTTAGAGCCATTGAGGACGGTTTAAGAAAAATTAAAGCCGTGGAAGAGGTAGCAGTATTCACTTCCATCGTAGGTCGTGGAAAGCCTGGTGAAGGTTCCCTGGTGGTTAGGATCAGGCAACGTGACCCACAGTTCAGGGTTGATCAGCCTGGTCGTGATTACTATATGGATCAGTTTGGCAAAAGCATCGATTGGACACCAAACTATACTACTCGCGTGATGATGGTTTCAGGCGTTATTGCCTATGAATTCGCTCGCAAGAAGCTTCTCCCGCTGGTTAATTACATTCAGGAGGATCCGTTTCTGAATGCCCAGATTGATCAGATTCATGTAGGGGGAAACGGAAATCTGACGATGGTCCCTAGGATCGGTGACCAGATGATTTATTTCGGTACACCGGATGATTATCAGGCCAAGCTGAGAAACCTAAAAGCACTCTATAAGGAGGGTTTTAAGAATGGTGGATGGACTGTGTACAAATCAATTAATCTGTCGTATAAGAATCTTGTAATCTGTTTAAAAAAATAATAGAAATGAGCCAGACTAGAGAATTAGCAGCCGCCATAGACATTGGCACAAGCCATACCAGAGCTATTCTGGGACGCTTTACATCAGATAATAAACTGGATGTATTGGCTTTTGGTGAAGTTCCTACGCAGGGAGTGCGCAATGGTGTGGTGGTCAATATTGATGAGGCGGCAGAATCCATCCGAAAGGCAGTCGCCATTCTCGAGAGAGTTACTAACCTGAAGGTGAAAAAATTGTATGCAGGTATTTCCGGACAGAAGATCGGAAACAGACCTTATTCATGCTATCGGATGACGGAAGGAAACGAGGTGACGCAGGCAATAGTCAAAGGCTTGACAGAGGAGGCACGTCGCCATTCGGTTCAATCCGGCGAAAAAATTTACCATCTTGTTCCAACGGATTACATGGTGGACGGCGAACGTGAAATCAACAAGCCTGTTGGTATTGCCGGCCGTCGGATTGATGCCACTTTCAACATCATCCTTGCTTCCGACAATTATGAGAAAAACCTGAGCAGGGCAATCGAAAAGGCCGGTTTCGAATTGGCCATGGTCTTTGTCAACCCATTTGTTCAGGGCACTGCCTGTCTCTCCCAGGATGAGAAAGAGGCAGGAGTCGTTCTCCTTGATATGGGGGCAGGAACAACAGGTATTTCACTCTATTATGAAAATAAATTGCGATTGGCCCTTGAACTTCCTTTTGGGGGTAACGTGATTTCCAACGATATCAAAGAGGGATGCAACATCATTCCGAGGCATGCGGAAATGGTGAAGGTAAATTGCGGATATGCCATGTCCGACCTGGCTCCCGACAATAAAGTGGCCCAGATTCCTGAAGTTGAAGGATGGCCGGGCAAAGAGATCTCCTTCAGAAGTCTGGCGGGGATCATTCAGGCCAGGGTTGAAGAGATCATGGAATGGGTAAATTTCCAGCTAGAATCGTCCGGCTACGTTGATAAGCTGGGAGCCGGCATTGTGCTTACCGGCAAAGGGGCTTGTCTCAATGGTATCGATAAGGTGGTTAGCTACATGACAGGCCTTGATGTTAGGTATGGTAAACCTATTATTGCCATGAAGGAGCAGCTTTTTAATGAACAGCTAGTCACTCCGGCATCGGCAAACTTACTTGGGATTCTAATTCACGGACTTATCAACTCAAGAAATTTAAAATACCCTGCCGGGATGGTGGACCCTGTCGTTCAGGAAGAAGCCCCGAAACCGGAACCTGTCAAACGCAAATCCAGAGGATTTCAGGAGCTGGTTGGAAGGGTAAAGGATGGCTTTGAAGGTCTTTTTGAAGACCCCGAGCGCAAATAAATGTAAAAGTTACCGTATATGGAAAAGATATCAGACGATCTGTTGACATTTGGTTTTAAGCACGAATACAACTCTATCATCAAAGTGATTGGTGTTGGAGGCGGAGGAAGTAATGCTGTCAACCATATGTACCACAATGGAATATCGGGAGTAGATTTTGTTATCTGTAACACAGACGCACAGGCACTCGCGAACAGCCCTGTCCCGGTTAGAATTCAACTTGGCGTCACCCTGACAGAAGGAAGGGGCGCAGGTAATGCTCCAAAGAAAGGTGAACAAGCAGCCATTGAAAACCTTGGAGAGGTAAGGGAAATATTCGAATCCGGCACCAAAATGGTGTTCATTACCGCAGGAATGGGTGGTGGAACAGGAACAGGTGCTGCCCCAATCATTGCCCAACTGGCCAGGGATATGGATATTCTTACCATTGCTGTGGTGACCATGCCTTCCAGAAAAGAAGGAAAACTCAGGTATGATCAGGCAAGGGAGGGTATCCTGAAGCTCGACCGTTATGTCGACTGTATGTTGGTAATCAGCAATGAGAACCTTCATAAAGTTTACGGAGAACTACCAGCAAGGGAAGCTTTTGCCAAAGCCGACGACATTGTTTGCACTGCGGTAAAAGGTTGTGCCGAAATTATCACGCTTCATGGCAATATCAACATCGACTTTGCGGATGTAAATACTGTGATGCGCGACAGTGGTGTCTTTATCATGGGCACCGGATTGGCCGAAGGACCTAACCGTGCTTTCGACGCAGTAGAGGATGCTTTACAGTCGCCTCTTCTGGATAGCAACAATATTTATGGAACCGGAAATATTCTATTGAACATCATCTCTGGAGATGAAGAGGTTCGCATGGGCGAAATAGGGCAGATCATCGACTATTTGCAACAGGCAGCCGGCGACAATGCCAATATTATCTGGGGAAATGGGTACGATCCTTCACTTGGGAATAAAATTAGCGTAACTATTATTGCCACAGGATTTGAGCATGATACCAACCCAATCAGGAGTACTGCCCCAATTACAGAGAAGGTAACTTTCGAAATCGCGCCAACTATTGAAACTGAAGAGGTATTATTTAAAACCGAAAAGGATTCAAGTGATAAATCACTGGAGCTGATGGGAATTTCAGTGACAGATGAGTTTGTAGCTGAAGAAGACGAACCTGTCGCGGAACCTGAGAAAATTGAAGTAGCAGTAAAGGAGCGCAAACCAGATTTGAAAGCAGACCGGGCTATTAAAAAACCCGATCGGGAATCTATCTCCAAATGGTTTAACCAGCAATTTGGAGGATTGTTTTCGGATGAGGATGAGGAGGTAAAATAGAAGAAGTACTTAGAATACTTAGAGTACTTGGAGTACTTAAAGTTATGGACTCCCAAAAGAGACTCAATGTATCGAACCTACTTCAGAAACTCTGGATTTTTTAGACACTCTAAGTACTTTAAGTACTCTAAGTATTCTAAGTACTTCAAGATTAATAGATCAAATATTAAAAAATATATAGTATGAAAGATCTCATAGATTTTGATCTGCCAACAGCTTCGGAAAACATCATCAAGGTAATTGGTGTTGGTGGCGGAGGAAGCAATGCTGTCAACCATATGTACCGTCAGGGTATCAAGGATGTTGATTTCGCAATCTGTAACACCGATGTTCAGCATCTGCTGAAGAGTCCGGTGCCTGTCAAAGTGCAGCTTGGCCCATCTCTGACCGAGGGCAGAGGGGCAGGGAATAAGCCAACTGTCGGATGCGCTTCGGCCAATGAAAACATCGAGGAGATTGAGGCGATTTTCACCGGGAACACCAAAATGGTTTTCATCACGGCAGGGATGGGCGGAGGTACCGGAACAGGTGCGGCTCCTGTCATTGCTGAAGTCGCACGCACCAACAAGATCCTTACCATTGGCATCGTCACACTTCCTTTTAGAAATGAAGGAAAACTGAGAATCCAACAAGCAATCGAAGGGATCAGGCAGATGGAAGGGCATGTTGATTCATTGCTTATCATCAACAACGAAAAAATACGTGAGATATACGGAGATTTCCCCATCTCGAAGGCATTTGCCAAAGCAGATGACGTATTGGCAACGGCTGCACGAGGAATCGCGGACATAATCACCAGCACCGGTTTCATCAATGTTGATTTTGAAGATGTCAGGACTGTGATGCAGAATTCCGGTGTTGCCATCATGGGTTCGGCCACTTTCAGCGGTGAAGATCGTGCAAGAAAAGCAGCCGAAGGAGCCCTCAATTCTCCGCTTCTCAACAACAACGATATTCGTGGAGCCAGAAATATTTTGGTTAACATCACCTCAGGAGAGGTCAAGGAAGTGACCATGGATGAGGTGAACCTGGTCAACGAATATGTTCAGGAAATGGCCGGGAACAATGCCGATTTGATTCATGGTATCGCTGTAGATCCCAATCTTGGTGATGCGCTTACTGTGACTGTTGTGGCCACCGGGTTTAAGACCAGTTCCATCCCAGAAATGAGAACAGGAATGTCTGATGAGAAAGTAAGAGTATCCATCGGCGATGATAATTCAGATCCCAATCATTTGTCATCCCGATCTGAGTCCTTCTTCCCCGGAGAGGAATCCAGCGGGCACGAATGGCAGGACGATCCGCAGGAATCTGTTATCAGCAGGCTCTATCCAAAACGTATGATTGATCCTTTCTCCGGAGCCCCGGAAGTTGTTAAAAGGGTTATGCACGTCGATTTTTACAATCAGACTGAAGAGTATATCAATGAATTAACCAAAGTACCGGCTTTTGAAAGACGCCGGATGAAACAACAGAAACCGAATGGTTTATCCGACAGTGGCAAGTCCATGTCGAGGTATTCAATCACCAATACCCCTGATGAAGGACTAAAGCTGCGGAAGAACAACTCTTTTTTGCACGACAAGGCGGACTGAGGAAGTTGAGAGTTGAGAGTGGGAAGATGAGAAGATGGGAGGGTGAGAATGCAGGGGCGGCCCTGCGTGGTTGTCCAAAGAGAAACGTTATGGATAGCGAACAGTAAATTGTGAATAACGAACAGTGAACAGTGAATAGCGAAAAACTAACAAAGACAATGATTATGAGCATATTCGATCAGATTAACGATGATATCCGCGCCGCCATGCTGGCACGGGATAAAGAACGGCTGGAAGCTGTAAGGAACATTAAAAAAGTATTGCTTGAGGCTAAAACCGCAAAAAGTGGGGCTGATGATCTTTCTGATGAAGATGCCGTCAAAGCAATCTCTAAACTTGCCAAACAAGGACGCGACTCTGCTGAGATATACAATCAGCAGAAGAGACCCGATCTTGCGGAATTTGAGATGGCGCAGGTTAAAGTCTATGATGCCTATCTCCCAAAGCAAATGAGTGATGAAGAATTAACACTGGCTATCAAGGCCATAATTGCTGTCACAGGAGCAACCTCCATGAAGGAAATGGGAAAAGTGATGGGGATCGCAACTAAGGAATTGGCAGGGAAAGTGGATGGAAAATTGATCTCTGAAATGGTTAAGACTTTATTAAGTTAGTTTTTTCCTTCCTATTTTAGAACTTTTCTACTCATAATGCGTATGTTTGGTTATAACAATTTCCAGATATTCCTAGTATTTACGCAAAAACAATCTCTTACTAATGAGAGCATACTTAATCATTACTTTCTTGTTTGTAATTTCCTCATCACATTTACAGGCTCAGCAAGAAGCTGCCACTAAATTGAAAGCTCAAAAAGACACTACTGCAACTATTGATTTGCTTGGGGAAATGTAC
>CAIRSO010000161.1 GCA_903881215.1 uncultured Bacteroidia bacterium | reverse complement strand
GTTACCTTTAAATCAGTATTTAGTGCAATAGTTCTGTTGGCACGAGTAACATCTTCAAAAAATGCTTGCTCTCCTGCTGCATTTCCGCTGAAATTGTCGGTCATTCCTGAAAGAATGCAACCTTTTACTTGAGCACCTGAGCCACCATTCCCTTTCGAATCGGCCATTAGAAGTCCTTTTGGCCATCCGGCGAAGACGGAATTATATACTTCGAGGTTGGATTTTCTTCTGATATGCATGGAAGTCTGGAACAACGGATTGATAACCGTTGTTGGTGTTGCAAGCGGGCCGTAAAGGCTCACATTGGCAAATTTTGGGTTGGTGGTTGGGGTATTTGTTGAACCCGTTGCATCGTTGTCTGATTCAAAACCATTGGATTTTGAAATATCAGCAGTCAGCGGGTCACGCAACCCAACAATGTATTGGATGTATCCGCTGAAGCCAAAATCAGTATCAAACTCATCATCCAAGCCACTGAATGCGATCAGGTGCTTGCAATTAACGTTTCCACCAAACCACTCAAAAGAATCGTCATTGGCAAAGGAAACCTGGATATAGTCGATCGTTGTGCCTTTACCGACGCCACCAAAAGTTAAACCATTGATTTCTTTGTCAGGTTGGAAGGCATATCCGGCGAATTCTATCCTTACATATTGCAGAGAACCTGAACTGTCATTGTCGTCAGTACCTCCGTATTTGGCACCTAATCCGCCTTCGATTTCGGCTTCACCACCAGTCACATTTATTTTTGCATTGCCACAAAGAACAATACCACCCCAATCGCCCGCAGCTCTTGATCCTGCAGATTTGGCAGAAGTGAAAATGATTGGTTTGGCAGCTGTACCGACGGCCATAATCTTGGCACCTCTTTCAATCACAAGGGATGCTTTTGTATCAACTTTTCCTTTGATAACAGTACCGGGTTCGATGGTGATGATGGCACCTGATTTGACATAAACCCATCCATCCAGCACATAATTGATATCTGATTTTAGAGTCATACTGGTCGTAATATTTCCAGTGAGATTAACTGTGGATCCTGCCGAGGGAAAAATTGTGACGGCACATTTGTCGGTAAACAAACCATCAGTTGATTTAACAGTTATTTCGGTGCTACCTGTTGCAACGCCTGATACCGTTCCATCTGCAGAAACAGTTGCAATGGCCACATCTTTTGAACTCCATGCAACTGATTTGTCTGTTGCATCGAATGGCGCAATGGATGCTTTCAATTTAAGAGGCGTACCGACTCTAATGATCGCTGTTTTCTGGTCAAGCGAAATCCCGGCTGCCTTAACAATAACCGGATCTTTCGTGCACGATGATAGCCCTGCTACGAGCAGAACGGATAATAAAAAGAAATTTGAAATAAAACGTTTCATAATTGTAATTTTAGATTGTTACTCAATGTATAATATTTTGTTAATTATTTAAAAATCAGCAAGATGATAAATATTTTTTAGAATAAAGATTAAAATCGAAAACCCAGTTCCAGAGAAAAACTACTTCCGGGTTTAAAGCTTCTTAATACCTGATCCCTGTTGAAATACTTAGATATAGAGGTTCCTCCATTGTAATAACTCATGTCAACTGTTGTATCGATATTTTGTTTGTATACAATACTTTGGTTGAGTAGATCTTTGATAGAAAGCTTAAGCTCTGCAAATTTTCCAATTTTTTTGCTGACGACTAAGTCAACGAGGTGTCTTGGCATTTCGTACACATCCGGAACATCTTCCCATGCATGTTGCTGTGGTGTGCCAACGATCTGAATTCTTTTTCCTATTACATTGTAGAGCAGGTTAACCATTAATCTGCTTTTGTCTTCGTCACTGTAAAAGATTCCGGCGTTAAGGATATAAGGAGATTGCCCTGCCATCGGACGTGTTTTTTCTGTGACTTTATTGGTGAAGCTGATCTCACTTTTAATCAACGCCCCATTCAGCACCACATTCAGCTTTTCAAGAAATCCCGTAGAGCCAAGTGATTTGCGAATTTCAGCTTCCACACCATAATTTACTGCCTGATCAGCATTTTGGTAGGTATACTCTAAACCGCTTCCTGTTTGAAGATATTTTACCTCAATCGGATTTTGAAATTTCTTATAAAATAGCCCTATAGAAAGTATTTCATTTTTCGAAGGATAGTGTTCAAACCTGATCTCGCCATTGGTGATGGAGGCATTTTTTAGCTTTGGGTTTCCTGAATAAACGGCATTGTTTTCGAAATCATAGAATGGGAAAGGAGCGATCTCCCTGAATTCAGGGCGGTTCAATGATTTGCCAAAAGCAACCCGCACAAGATTTTCATCATTAAACAGGTAAACTGCATTTACCGAGGGTAAAATATTTAAGGTGTCGTTGGTAACAGTAATGGGTTGAAGAAACCTGTCGAAGCTATAAATTTCCTGCTTGTTTTTTTCACCTCTGACACCGGCGTAGACCGATAATTTTTTGGAAAATGGAATCTGAAGTGCGAGATAACCAGCTAGTTGATTGTTGCTTCCGGAGTAAGAGTCAGACTTTCCGGTCTCCTCAGCCAATTTTATTCCTGTAGTTGTATTGATGTTTCCGTCAGCAAACATTTGGTCAAAGGGCAGATAGCCGATTTTTGTATCGTATTGAGATCTGTCGGAAGCCACATATCCCAACTTTCTGGCACTAAAATCCCGGTCTTTTTTCTCACCATAGACTCCGGCCTTTAATGTTGGTTTGATGTTTAAAATGGAGAAGGTGTGTTCAAGATTTGCAGCTGCAGAATAAACATTTTCACCAAGATTCATGTAGACACGTCCGGCATTGGCCGTTAGCGGATTGGATGGAAAAACCATGTAGTATCTGCCATAATTTGCATCATTCTTGTTCTCATTCATGGTGAGTTTTATTCTCTTCAAATCAGGCTCATCTCTGACTGCTCTTGAATATCCGGCAATCCAGTCAATTTTCGTTTTGTTTTCGTTCAAAGAGTGGGTTCCACTTAGCTGACCCATGTAAGTATTACGGCTCATAAACCCGTATTCGTATGATTCAATTTTGGTATTACTATAGAATTCAGTACCGCGTCTTTGTGTGGTTTTTGTGTAACCAATCTGGTTGAACAGGTTGCGGAATTCAATTTTGCTGCCCTTGCCCAAAAAGGCACTCCAATTGTGCATCACTCCCAGTTTGGCAGTATTTTTGTAAACCTTATCATTAAAGGAAAAATCATAACCCGGCTTGTCAATATCGAACCTGTATACGCCATAATTATTGTTCTCTATCTCGTCAAAATTTTTGGTATTGGAATAGTTAACTGCAGTAACTTCGCCAATTACGATCTTTTTTATTTTGAAACGGTGGGCCATGGTAAAGGAAAAGCGCAAATCGGGCATTGCGGTAGTTGAATTTGTGACCCAGTTTTTATTGAGCATACGGCCAAGCAATGCTTGATCATTCGCCCCAACTTCTCTTAAATCTTTCGGAAAGATGGCCGGGAGTTTTCTCGTTCCGTCATCAATTCCAAGCCAGTCGGTCTTTCCTCCCTGGTATTTACTGAAATCACTAAAAGTCGTACCCGGAGTCATTGAGGTACCTATTGAAAAGGAATAGGCATTTGATTCGGGAACATCCTTCGTACTTAACTTGATAAAACCTCCTGAGAAATCGCCAGGAAGTTCAGGTGCAGGCGTTTTAAATATCATCATGTTTTCGATCATAGAACTTGGAACTATGTCGAAAGAGAATGCTCTGCTGTCTGATTCAGAACTTGGAGCAGAGGCGTTGTTGAGCCATACGCTGTTGTATCGTTGTCCCAATCCTCTGACAATTACAAAGCGATCGTCCACGATGGTAACACCTGGAACACGTTTCACGACCTCCGATGCATCCCTGTCCTGAGAGCGCTGTATTTGCTGATTTGAAATTCCACTTGAGGAGATAAGGCTTGATTTAATAGCACTTATAATTGAAACATCCGACCCTTTTCTTCGGGTGGCAGTTACTGTGATATCACCTATGCTGATGGTAGCTTCTTCCATTTCGGCATTCAACTGAAGCCGTTTGTTGGCTGCCACAACGACACCTTCGAAGACAATTGGATTGTAGGAGATATACGAGATTTTTATATTGTAGGTGCCGGGCTTAATGTTGTCAATGAGAAAGTGCCCGTCAAAATTTGTTACTGCACCGATACTTGTACCTTCCAGAACAACTTGTGCCCCTACCAGAGTCTCTCTGGTTTTCTTGTCAAAAATGGTGCCTTCAATACTACCAATCGCAGCAAAAGTATTGCTGTTTAGGATTAGAATGAGGAGGATACCAAATAATGCATTTTGTAGGATTTTCGAAATAGTTTGGTTTTTTAAAGTGGCAGGAATGCAATTAACCTGTACCATTTTACCAACTAAATTTGAGGATGCTTTTGTTATCAGGATTCTAGATTTAAACTTGTTAACTAAAAAATTCATAAACTCACTTTTTCAATTCCATTTTACGGTACAAAATTGACCTAATGCTGTTACAGAAATGTTTCAAAAAAAATACAGTGTGGTTAAACTTATTTTATTATGATGCTCATTTTAATTTTTTTTGAGTGCAAAGAGTTGATTAACCATAATGTGCGAGATCCAAGAATTTGAGAACATTTAGACTTCTAAAAAACTTATTGTAACTTAGCCTAATGGTGCCCAACAGTTGGGATCGTGGTCCTGAGTTTGTTTCTTTAATTAAATAGCGATTATAAATCTCAAACAGCCATTCTATGGAAGCAATTGCAAGTGGATTCAGAAAAACAAAAAGTCATGTGACTCTTTTTATTGTGCTCTTAACTTTAGTTTTAGGTCTGTCACCAATGAAAAGTATTGCTCAACCGGCAGTGATAGAATCCGGCATGACCCCCAATCAAACGAACTGGTTTTTCGAATCTCCACTTGAAAAAGTTAACAAGCAGGTTAAGTTTTTCATGAAGGTTCAGCGTCAGGGTAATCTTAGTCAGTATGGTACCTTTGATTACTATTTCAAGGTTCAGGTTTTGAGACCGGACGGATCTGAAGTATGGAACCAACGGTACGGTTTTGATGAACAAGGATATTCGGAGCAGATTTTTACTTTGCCGGCACTCTTCTGGGAACGAAGTGCAGATCGCACAAATCTTTCTTATGGGAACTGGAAAATCAGAATGGCCATGGATGAGAAAGATTCGAAAAAGGAAGTTTATGTGAAAGAATTTGTTTTAAATTTCTCTGATGGCAGATCTTCAGTTCAGACAACTTCTGTTGGTTCAAATGTCAATTCTGCCAATCCATTTCCTGTTGTACCTTTCAAATACCAGCAATGGCAATTAAAGGGCTGGGGAGTAGGGGTATTTGACGAAGTTTCTGTCGGATCAGATTCCTACGACAAGGAGATCAAAGTTCTCCAATGCAGCAACACCTTTCGTGTGAATGAGGTGACAGGCGCATGGAATACTGGTCATAAATTTGGAGTTTGGCTAACCGGTCCGCTGGCTGCCACTTACAAGAACAACAACAACAATCCGCTTTACCTTTTTGGCTATATTCTCCATCGGCCAGATGGTGAGGCCGACGGAGCAAATCCAAATTATCGACAAAGTTCCTATTGCAACAATCCGGGTACGGTTGCTTTTCCTTTTGATCTTCGGAAACCGGGAAAGTACCAAATCGAATTTTTTCTCCGCGAACGCGACAAAAATTCGTGGGAAGAGGGATCCTGGATAAGGATTGGTAGTTTTGATTTTTTATTAACAGAATAAATTATCCACGAAAGAATTGCGATAGTGATCATAGAAAATTACAGGTAGAGTATCGAAATGTTTTCTATTAAAATTCAAACAATAAGAAAGGTTAATTCCATGCTTACTGTTTGAATTTTGAATTTATTTTTTACTTCTGCCACCAAAGTTTGCTGCTGAAAGAATCGCCACCTATTCGTGCAATGGCTTCCTGGTAATTAATCAGGTTGGTTCTCTGAACAGTTTCAGGGTATTTAAAACGTTTTGGCATTTTATTGCCCGTAGGTACTCCATCACCCAGAGGTAAAACAGGGTATCCGGTGCGGTTTAACTCGAACCATTGCTGATAATCACAAAAGAAAAGGGCATAGTATTTTTGCAGCATAATCCTTTGCAGGGTATTGTTGTAGGCTGCTTCAGGAACAGAGAAATAATTGGCAGGAATAACACCTCCCCATTGTTCAATAGCGGCTTTTACACCTGCCATATAGGAGTCATTGGCTGTTTTTCCGGCAGTATTCCATCCATAAAAAGCAGCTTCAGCCCTAATGAATTCTACTTCGGCATAAGGAAGAAGGACTACTTTTACCGGTGCCAGGCAAAGCTTTTGGTTCATATTCGAAGGAGTCACAGGAACGACAGGAGCTACATTGTATCCACTTGGCCATCCGATAAAAACATTGTTCGATTTGGTCAGGAACAGGTCTCTTCTCGGATCATTCCAGGTATTTAAATTGTCAACGAAAAAGCTGGCAACTCCCCGGTAGGAGGTAAAATCCTGTGGTCTTGTCAACGGGACCTCTTGCGGAAAAATCCCGGAAATGGTTAACAAAGCGGATTCGTCATTTTTAGTAAATACAGGATAGGTTGTTGGATTTGAAAAAATGGCCTCAATTTCTGTTTTAGACTTTTGATTGTTTTTATTGGTCATACGCAATGCAACCCTTAAACGAAGTGAGTTGCAAAATTTCTTCCATTTAACAATACCGGCTGATTGTCCGGATACAAGTGCATCTGTCGTACCAAACAAAAAATCACCTTCAGTATTGTAGCGCAGACCTGAAGTGGTCACAAAGAGTGAATTGGCTTTTTCGAGATCAACAAGTAACTGAGTATAGATTTGTTCCTGTGTATCAAACTTAGGCTGAAGAAGTCCTTCTGATCCACGGCTGGCTTCTGTCATGGGTACATCACCAAATGAATCGGCAACCAACTGCATTACCCAACTTCGCAGGACCATTGCAACAGCTTGATAATTTGGATCATTTAGAGCCGTAGCGAGGGATTCCATTTCTTTGATGTTGTTCAGCCATTTGTAATAAGTATCCCAGGTGCCATTCCCCAGGTTATCATTGAAATAGTATCTTGATACTCCTCCACTGCTATTGGTAGGCAAAGAAACCTGCATAAGATCCATGGCAAATCCATTGGAGGTATTCCAGTTGTAGACGGCAAGTCCATAGAGAATGGGATTCAGCAAGGCTCCGGGAGTTACTTTGTCCATGCGGTTTGGATCTGTATTCAGCTCTGTAAAATTGTTGCACGATCCAAGAGAAAAAGCAGCTAAAATCAAAAATAGGCTGAGATGTTTTATCTTTTTCATTACTGTAATATTTTGAAAATCAAATTATAAAATTAAAATCCAAGGGTCAGATTTAAACCAACGGTGCGTGTTGAAGGTAGCTGACCTGTTTCGACACCCGGGGTAATCGTTCCGCCATTGAGTGCTGCAGCTTCCGGATCGAATAGCGGGAAGGAGGTAATCATCATCAGATTGCGTCCATAAACAGCTAGTGCGGCTTTTTCGAAGGGAGTTTTCGCCAATAGCGTCTTTGGCAAAGAATATTCGAACCTCACTTCGCGAAGCTTTAAGTAGGAAGCATCAAAAGAATTCGTTTCCACATTGTTGATGCGGTATTTTTCACTGTAGTAGGATTCAACGGTCACAATTTTTGTATTTGGCACGTAATTTCCGTTGCCGGCATCGACCACCCCTGGGGCCACCATGTAATAACCTCCAAGGTTCTTCTTGGCGAGTGCAGCATCAGCAAGGATTCGCGGATCATTTTTCTCAATGTAAAACTCAGTGCCGGGATTACGTCCGTTTAAAGTGAAGCCAAGTTTGCCTTGTTGGGTCATTTTGTGATGGGCCTGGGAGTAGACGATTCCACCAAATTGCCCGTCAAACTGAATACTAAACTTGAAGTTTTTGTACTGAAATTCGTTGCTCATCCCTGCTTTCCATGCAGGATAGGCACTTCCAACGTACTCAATCAGAGGAGCCTGAGCTGGTAATCCATTGGCTGCGATAACTACGGCACCGGCAGGGTTTCGGACTAACTTGTATCCCCATAAGTCACCGGTAGTGCCACCTACACTGCCGATAATCGAAACCGCCCCGATAGAACTTAGCAGTTGGTTTTCAGTCATCCCTTCTGCCAATGCCAGAATCTGGTTCTCGTTCTTCGACCAGGTTATAGCGGCATTCCATTTGAAATTGTTTGTCAGTATGGGCGTTCCTGTGATCATCAGTTCATATCCCCTGTTCCTGACTTTACCGGCGTTGATGGTGGCCCTGTAATAGCCGGTAGCAGCATCCATGGGTGCATCGATAATCTGGTTACGGGTTACATTGTAGTAAAAGGTAAAATCAATCCCCAACCTGTTTTTCAGCATTCTCAAATCAAGACCCGTTTCAAAACTAGAAGATATTTCAGGCTTAAAATCAATGTTGTGCAAAGTAGTAGCCATGCTTGCAGATCCCGGAAATTTGGTAGTAGCGTAGTATTTGTCCGTTTTGTATGGATCTGTATCGTTTCCAACCTGTGCATAGGAGATGCGCAACTTTGCCTTGTTGATTTTGCTTGACAAATGGGCAATTTCGTTCAGCAGGATACTGGTGCTGACCGAGGGATAGAAAAATGACCGGTTCTTTTCAGGAAGCGTACTTGACCAGTCATTTCTGCCAGTTATATCTAAAAATACCTTGTTCTTCCAGGAAAAATTGGCAGTTCCGTAAATACTGTTCAGAGCCTTGTTGCTTTCAGTTGAAATCACATAAGGACTGGATTGGCCATTTGATAGTTTGTAAACACCGGGAGTTATCAATCCTGTAACGGATGCCTCCAGCAGATTGTAGTGTTGTTTCATCATGTTGGCACCTGCAGATATAGTCATGTTCAATCCGTTTGAGATACTTTCACGATAAGTTAGCAAGGCATCGGTATTAGTCTCATAATTAAAGATATTCTGTTTTCTGAAATAACCTTTCGCAAAGACCACATCACTGACGGTGCGTTTCATCGCCCTTTCATCGAAAGCCATGTCCAATCCCGAACGAACCATTAAATCAAGCTTCTTCGATATTTCAAAAATTGCGGAAAGATTTGAAGTGGTTGAATTCTTTTTGGATGCATTTGTGTTTTCATACAGTGTTACAAAAGGGTTGCCTATAAATGTGCTGTAAGGCTGAAGTTGCGCGATCTTCTCCTGTCCATTTTGCCACATCGGACGAATCCAATCCAGATCGACATTTGGATTCTGGAAGATTAAAAAATAGGCAATTGAGTTGCTGTTGTAGCCAATAGCAGGAGTATTGTCTGTTTTTCGGTTAGTATAATTCGTACGGCCGACCAATTTTAGCCTTTTCGAAACCTGAAAATTTGCTGACAATGATGCCACAATTCGATCGAAACCTGTGTTTGCCAGAATCCATTCATTTTTAGTCGTAGTGACTGAGGCCCTTATTGAACTTTTTTCTCCTTGTCCTTCGATGGCAATACTGTTAATTAAATTGTAACCAGTTTGGGTAATGCCTTTGCGATTATTTGGATAAGCAACCCAGGGTGTTTTATCAACCCCTTGTTTCTGAGTGATAGGATCAAATTGATAAAAGAGTTTACTTGCATCAAAGCGAGGTCCGTAAGCACTGCTTGTTCCACTGGTTGAACCATTTTTACCGTCAGGTGTCCTGCCGAATGAATAATACAAATCTCCATCATATTCTGTTCCTGCAGCACCCAATGCATAGGTTTGAACACCTTGACCGAATTCGTACTGGTAATCAGGCCATTTCAATACATCATCCACACTGGAGTTGGAATTGAAAGTTACGCCAATGCCTCTTTGTTTGCGAGCTCCGGTTTTGCTGGTAATCATGATAACGCCTGTTGCAGCCCGTGAGCCATACAGCGCAGTGGCACCGGCACCTTTTAGAACCTGGATGCTTTCGATATCATCCGGATTAATGTCGGAAAAGCCATTACCAAAATCTACCGGCAAATTGCTTGAAGTGCCTGCTCCATAAGCATCGCCTGTTGCAGTCATCTGACTCGATAAGGGTACACCGTCCAATACAATCAGGGCATTGTTGCCATTCATATTCAGGGAAACATCACCACGGAGAGTAATTCGTGAAGTACCAATGGGCCCACCCGGGGAAACGATGTTCAGACCCGCTATTTTTCCTGCCAGACTACTAGCCCATTGCGTTGACATAGCGTTGGTGATCTGTTCTGTCCCAATGTTCTGGGTCGAATATCCCAGTGCCTTTTCTTCACGTTTGATCCCCAGGGCTGTGACGACTACTTCATCGATTTGTGCCATTACCTCCTTCAAAACCACATTGAACGTAGTTTTTCCAGTCAGTTGAATTTCATTTTTTTCATAGCCAATAAAGGAAAACGCCAGAGTCCCATCTTTGGGCGCATCGATGGAGAATTGTCCATTCTCATTCGTAACCACCCCTTTGGTGGTTCCTTTTACAAAAACATTGACTCCAGGTAATGGCTCATTGGTTGTACTTCGGACGGTTCCCTTTATGATGACTTGTGCAAAAGTTGTTTGCACAAGCAATGACAGAAGGAACAACAATAGAATTGTTCTTTTTTTCATGCTTTGATAAATTTTTCATTAAAGTATATTTCTTCGATAGGCTAATTCTTAGAGGAGTGAGGTAGCTCTTCCCAATTATTCGACAAAGCTATTGAAGCTGTTTGTGTCGCATGTTAATCCAAAGTGACTATTACCTTAATCTTTCATTATCAAAATGTTACATATTGGTTGCATGTATATTTCAATATAATTACAGTACGACTTATTGTGCTTATTTATGGATTGTTAAGCAATGTAACTGAAATGAAACAGGTGGGTCTGTTCCAATATTCGAGGAAAATGGTAAGCTTGAAAAAGTGAAATTCACAGGATTTTGGATTCACTAACCGAGACTATTTTAACCTTAGGGATATTCTATCTGGCCTTTTAACTGCAATTCTAAAATCACTTCCAAATTTTCTTAACAATTTTGTCACATTATTGAAGTTGTTGTGTAACACTCCTAACATACTTTTGAAGTGCTTAGTTTTGCAGAATTTCATAGATTTAGCTTAAACACTGCCCCTGAATGATTTTATATCGTTTAGGGTTTTTTTTAGTGTATCTGATTTAAAGCAGGCAATTAAGATGAGATTAATACTTAATTTTCAATTTGAAACCAAGATGTAACTGAATTGTATTCAATCACTAACAACATTTTTTGAAAATTTGCCTATTGATGTTTATGACGCAAATTGTGCACGGATGTGCATATTGTCAAGCATCAGAATTGAAGTGGTTCAAAGTTGAGAGCACAAATTCAAACCATTAGGCAATGAACAAGGTAAAAAGAATACTCATGATTTTTTTATTGATTGTAATCGCAGTCAATCAGGCAGATACCAGCGAGCCCTCTCCCAAATCCGAACCTTTACCTGCAAAACAGCGTGAGCTAAAGATTCTAACCTGGAACATTTACATGCTTCCCTTTTGTTCGGAGATTCATCAGAATTGCAAAAGGGCCGCCTCTATCGCTGAGAAAATAGTCGGATACAACAATGACATCATAGTATTTGAGGAAGCTTTCGATTACCGCGCCAGAAAAATATTAAGATCTAAGTTGAAGCTGGAATATCCCTTTATGTATGGTCCGGCCAATGATTCAAAATTTTCCTTCAAAACTAACAGTGGTATATGGATTCTTAGTAAAATACCTCTTCGGCAACTGGAGCAGATTGAATTTAGAAACCGTTTTGGTATTGATGCCTTTGCGCGAAAAGGAGCGGTGCTCTTGGAAGGCGAATGGCAGGGGCAAACGTTTCAACTACTTGGAACCCATCTTCAGGCCAATAGTCCGGATAGTATACGCAGCGGCCAGTGCCGGGAAATTGCGAACAAATTGCTTAAAAAATATGCCAAGCTGGAGATACCTCAGATCGTATGTGGTGATTTTAACATCGAATTTGAGGATCAGGTGAATTACAAAAACATGCTGACCCTTCTTGAGGCCGAGAATGGAAGCTTGCAAGGTGATTTGCAGAGTTCCTATGATGAAATAGACAACAAGTTGGCTCAAAAGGAACATGGTAGAAAAAGCTTAATTGATTATATACTTGTGCGCAACGCCAAGGCAATCAGGAATATTGTGCGCCAGGTTTTTGTGCTGAAGGAGAATAAAGAAAATATTTTTTCAGATCTATCTGATCATTATGGCATTGAGGCATTTGTGCATTTTGACAATTCTTCTTCTCTTGCCCTCTCTCTCATCAATCAATAGAAAACAGATATTGTTGTCAATGTTAAATCAGTGAAATTAAACCATCAGCGGTGGAAGGGAATCTGATTTTCCACCCC
>CAIRSO010000160.1 GCA_903881215.1 uncultured Bacteroidia bacterium | reverse complement strand
TGTTTTTAATCCCCATATTTCAAATCTTTTACTTTCTGTCGTATTTGTGTTAAAGTTTATCATCCCGGATAATCCAACAGGGGGGCTGATCTGCAGTTCAGGGTGGCCCTGTCCTGCCAAAGCGCCATGACCGGCAGGCTGATCAATCCGTTATCCGTACTCCGTCATCGATGTACTGGGGGTTGCCGATCAGGGCTGGAATATCGCGCCTTGGGTGCCGGTCATCTTTCATGCATTTCATATTATCCCCAAGTCCCCAGTCAATGAATTGAATTTCCTTACTTCTTTATTGCCTGTTTCCCGAAAAGTAATCTCAATAAGAGGAATTAATTCAATGTCGTTTAGTTAAGCAAAGGCATATAAGTGCTTGATTTAATTACAAATAAACAGAAAATAGTTCTTTGAAAATTTGGCAGAGTGCGGATGATGTTCTACCTTTAGAGGGTATATAGGGGGTAACCCGAACCATAACCCAAAAGCAGATTATCGTGAACTACTATCTAAAAACATAACATATGAACTCGAAAACAAAGAGTATAGGAGCCGTTCAAAAGACGGCCGGAAGGGGGTGTTCACAAGAGATAGAAAGCTTACATTCAGCAACTTAATAGTAATCATCATCTGTTTTAAAAGTTCCATACAACGCGAGCTGGACTCCTTTTTCAAAGCACTTTCCAAGAGTGATTTTAAGATCCGGGAGGTTACCAAAGGTGCGCTGACCCAGGCACGGGCAAAGTTAGAACCCTATGCATTCATTCGGCTGAACGAAGTAGCCGTTAAAACCTTCTATGACCATGCTGAATATTATCAATGGCACGGCATGCGTACCTTGGCTGTTGACGGCACGCGTTTAATGCTTCCAAACCACCCCAGCATTATCGAAGAATTTGGGATGCAGAAGTTTGGGCCCAAAGCAGACAGCGAACGCTCGCTGGCGATGGCCTCTTTGCTTTACGATGTGCTGAACCAGATAACCATTGATGCACGAATTTCTCCCTACAAAAGCAGCGAAGGCGATTTGCTGGTTCAACACCTTGAAAAGATAGAGAAAGGCGACTTATTATTGCTTGACCGGGGGTATCCTTGTTTCTGGTTACTTATTCTGTTGAAGGCAAAAGGAATTGAGTTTTGTGTCCGGCTGAAAGATAACTGGTGGCTCAAAGTAAAAGAATTTTCTGAAAGTTCGGACAAAGAGCGGTTGGTGACCTTCAAGCTACCTCCTAAGGACCGCAAGAAATTGGCTGACTATCCCCACATGATTGACCAGGAAATTACCTGTCGCCTGATAAAAGTGGTCTTAGCTAACGGTGAAACAGAAATTTTATGCACTTCGCTGACCGATACCGAAGAATATCCATATGAAGAGTTTGACGAACTTTACCACCTCAGGTGGAACGAAGAAGAAGCCTATAAGTTGCTCAAATGCAGGGCTGAACTAGAGAATTTTTCGGGAAAGACAGCCAAGGCCATCAAGCAGGATTTTTTCGCCAAGGTATTCTTGCTGACATTATGTGCCGCCTATGCTCACCCCATAGAAGAAAAAGTCAAGCAAGAATTCAAAGCAGATCAAAACAGGAAGCACAGCCAAAAGATCAACAGGACTAACGCAATCTCCATGACACAAGATATTATGATTGCAGTCATGCTACGGAAACAATTCCCCAAGGCGATAGCCGCTTTCGATAAAGTGGTGGCTGCAACGAGAGAAATCATAAGGCCTGGGCGAAATGTTCCGCGAAATATGAAACAGAAAAAGCCTTACGCCATGAATTACAAACGATTATGATCATCCCTTAACTAAACGACATTGGATCCCAATTATACATTGTCATCAGAAGACACATCAAGGGAAATTTATAACATATCTGAATTAAGAAAAACGAGTGTATTAAATATAGAAACTACAAACATATTGCTTGATACATCTAATAAAACGATTAATATAGAAGGATTTGTGACTGGAGGGTGGTATGGTGCT
>CAIRSO010000159.1 GCA_903881215.1 uncultured Bacteroidia bacterium | reverse complement strand
TGTTTGCGTTCAGTTATATCGGCCAGTGTACCATAACCTCCGGCGAACTTTCCATCTTCAAACATTGCTTTGGTAGAGAATCTGATCCAGTGAGTATTCCCGGTTTTTGAAATAACTTCGTACTCATTTTCTATTTCTCCTTTTTCAGTTAACACCAAAAATCTTTGATTCAGATACTCAGCATTTTTTCCCACAAACAGAAGGAATGGCTTCCCAATAAGATCCTGTTGGGTATAACCAATCAATTTTTCAATAGATGGACTGACATATGTAATGACACCATTATTATCAATCTCATAAACTACATCGATGATATTCTCTATTAAATTTCGGTATTTGATCTCACTATTTTCCAGTGAATTTATTACACGAACCTTCTCGATGAAATTGCTTAATCTACCGGAAATGGAAAGAAGCAGTTCATATTCTTCATCTAAAAAAGGTTCATTTGGATCAATGCGACTATCATTTAAGTAGCCCAAAGAGACCATGCCGGTTTTTTCACCATGAGAAAGGATATCTATTTGCTGTTTCCACTTTGTGATCTCATAATTTTCAGTTGCAAAGTTTGTTTCGCCAACTTGGATCATAGCCTCTGCTATCTCAGGATATTGCCATGCTTCAGGAAGAATTTTTACAATTTTGGACAAAGACTCATTTAACGAATAATCGCTATGGCCAAGTATTTCAGTTAATCGGCTGTGGCATTGTAGTTCTTTGACCCTTTCGGAAAGTAAAAGTTCATAATTGGCCTGTACCTTTAAGGCATTTTTATACTTTATATCCAAAGAATTATATGACTGTTCTAATGTTTGGAGTGCCAGAAGTAGCTCCTCTCTGGCCTCGTTATTAAAGTCCATATGCTTGTATTTGTGTAGGTTAGTGGCTCAGTAAAATCTCATTTCTAATACCGAGTTATAAGTTTTATATTATTGGCCCAGCCATTAATCATTTATTACTTCAAAATATAACACGAGATGGTATAGAATTGTTTGAAAATCCATGATTTTTTAACAGCTTAAGCGAACACATTTTTATCTAAATTTGGAAAAGTGAAAGCTTTCCCTTGAGACCCTTATAAAAGATAAATCAGTCCACCGAATCCGCCTGACGGCGTGTGGTATTCCATATTAAACGTCAAAAAAAACAACTTTTTAAACCATGAACCAAAAGATTTTTTATCTGATTTTCACTGTAATTGCTTTATTTTTCTCCTCCTGCGGTAATGATGACAAGGTCAAGGATATTTCCAGGGATGGAGCAATTGAAACGATTATGAATGTGGAACATCTCAATGACAAACAGGATGTTATTAAGACAACCCATAAAATATGGGTAAAAAGTGTCCTTGTTAAGACTGCCATTCATACCGATACTATTCCGGCATTGGGAAGTATGAAACCGGAATCTGCCATCACCGCGGAAGTGAGCAAAGAGATCGATGTGAAAAAGGATTATGAATTTTACATCACAGTTAAGTAACAAAAATGAAGAAATCGGGTTACGTTAAACTGGTTTTGATAGCCACTGCGCTCTCTGCCTGCAGCCAAAACAAGACCGAAAGGCAAAGATCTGTCTACATGCGTTCAGATACAACTGCCTCATATTCCAGGGCACATGGAATGGGAATGCTGGGTTATTATTATGCTTTCCGGCCTTACGGGATGATGGCGTCGGGAGGCGGTTTTGCCCGGACTGGCTACTATTCCGGTGCGATTAACAAAAATTCGAATATCGGAACCAATGGTGTCAAAGGGACTGCCGTCAGGGGCGGATTTGGCACAAGCGTTCGTAGTTCAGCCTCTTAAACTTAGTACATGAAAAGACATAACATCACTCCCAGAACAGACTGGCAGCAAAAAGTAGAAGAGATTGGATTCGATTTTCATTCATTGGAATCTCCTTACTGGGACGAATCGGTTTATTATGAGTTTTCCTCTCATGAGGTAGATATCCTCGAAAAGGCTACGAATGATTTGTGGGAGCTCTCTCTAAGTGCTGTCCAATATGTGATCGACAACAACTTGTACCGCCATTTTCATATCCCCGAATGGTTTATTCCTCACATCGAGGAAAGCTGGAACAACGATGCTCCGGCCATTTACGGACGATTTGATTTTGCCTTTAAAGACGGAAAGCCCAAACTGCTTGAATTCAACGCTGACACCCCAACATCCTTGTTTGAAGCTTCTGTCGTGCAATGGCATTGGTTGCAGGATTTTAATCCTGGAAGAGATCAGTTCAACTCCATTCATGAAAAACTAATAGCATACTGGGGCTATCTGAAGGAGTACCTTCATCCGGGAATCCTTCATTTTACAACAACCAGGGATTCTGCGGAAGATCTGACAACGACTGAATATCTCCGCGATTGCGCCATCCAGGCCGGACTGGAGACCAAATTTCTCTATCTGGATGAGATCGGCTGGGACACTACATTTCCGCAATTTCTAGATCTTGAGGACCAGATTATCCGTAATATTTTCAAATTGTACCCTTATGAATGGCTTGTTGATGAGGAATTTGGTAAGAATATTCTGAAAGATCGTTCCAAAACATTCTGGATCGAACCCAGCTGGAAAATGATCCTCTCCAGCAAAGCCATTTTGCCAATATTATGGAAACTGAATTATGGACATGATAATTTGCTGGAATCCTATTTTGAGGAAGACAAGGAGCTGGCAGGTTCCAGTTTTGCCAGGAAACCTATCCTTTCACGCGAAGGCGCCAATATACAGTTAATGAACCAGGGAAACATGATCGCGGAAACATCCGGCGAGTACGGCGAAGAGGGGTTCATCTACCAGGCACTCTGTACCCTTCCTGAGTTCGACCGGCATTATCCGCTGATTGGCAGCTGGATCGTCGGACAAGAGTCTGCCGGAATCGGAATCAGGGAGAGCAAAACGCTGATTACCGACAATACCAGCAGATTTGTTCCGCACCTTATTTTGTAGATTATCCTTCATCATGCAGAATAATAAACCACTCCAAGGGCAGAAACGAAAGTATATTCAATTTTTTATTCTCTTTGGATGGTGTCTCTGCGTTTTCCAGGCAAATGCCGGAAATAATTTTATTGGAGATACAGTCAAAAACAATTCGCAACAGTTAAGGGTGTATACCACCGAAAGGCTCAGCACAGCCAGGCCGGTAATCGATGGGATTTTAGATGATGCCTGTTGGAAAACTGGTACATGGGCAGGCGATTTTATCCAATTTATTCCCAATGAAGGTGGAAAGCCAAGTCAGCAAACTTTTGTAAAGGTTTTATACGACGACAAAAGTATGTATGTGGCCATTCGGGCAATGGACAATGAACCTTCAAAAATAGCCATTAAAGCAGGCAGAAGAGATGAATTTTCAGGTGATATGGTTGGAATAAGTTTTGACAGTTACCACGATCACCGCACAGGATTTGAGTTTGACATGAGTGCGGCCGGACAGAAACTAGACCTGGTCCTCACCAATCCAATGTTGTGGGATTTGAACTGGAATGCCGTTTGGTATGGAAAAGTTGCGATGGGAGATTCGGCCTGGACCACAGAGATGGAAATACCACTGAGCCAGTTGAGATACAGCAACCAGAATGAACAGGTTTGGGGAATGCACGTTTGGCGGTGGATCGACCGTTTGCAGGAAGAGAGCGATTGGGAGAGGCAATCACTCACCGGGCCTGGTGTGCTTTATCTTTTTGGCGAATTAAGAGGAATCAAAGGGTTGAAAAAATCACAGCGAATAGAACTGATGCCTTATGCTCTTGGCGAATTGAGGACTTTCAGAAAAGAGCCTGGAAACCCATTTGCGAGCAGTGGCCAGCGGTTGATGGGCAACATTGGATTGGATGCCAAGATCGGTGTCGGGAGTAATTTTACCGTAGATATGACGGTAAATCCGGATTTCGGTCAGGTGGAATCTGATCCTTCGGTCATGAACCTGACGGCATTTGAGACTTTTTACGAAGAGAAGCGCCCATTCTTTTTGGAAGGCAAAAGTATTTTTAGTTTTGAATTGGATGATGCTACTCTTTTTTACAGCAGACGCATTGGTCATGCACCTTCCTTTCATCCGGCTTTAAAGGAGCTCGAATACATTAAGCAACCTGATAATACCACCATTTTAAGTGCCGCAAAATTTAGCGGAAAAACTTCGAAAGGCTTGTCGCTGGGAGTTCTTCAAAGCTTTACTGCCAATGAAAAGGCAACAATCAATGCCCCGACAGGCGACAGGCAAATTGGTGTCGAACCTTTTACCAGTTATGCTGTTGCACGGGTTCAGCAGGATTTTAACCAAAGCAATACCTTGCTTGGTGGAATTTTTACCTCCACCAACCGTAGTCTAAATAATCCGGAACTTAATTTTCTCAACAAAGGAGCGTATACCGGAGGACTCGATTTAATTCACTATTGGAAGGAGAAGGAGTTCTTTCTGGAAGCCAAAGTAATTGGAAGTGAAATCTTGGGAGATGTGAACGCCATCAGCAATTTGCAGCTTTCGTCGGCACGTTATTTTCAGAGACCGGATGCCAACCACCTGGAATTTGATCCAACACTGACAGCACTTTCCGGACATGGCGGAAAGATAAAGATTGGCAAAGGAAGCAAAGGATTGTGGCGCTATTCAACAGAACTGGGATGGCGATCTCCCGGATTGGACTTGAATGATTTGGGGTACCTTCAGACAGCAGATTTAATCCGTCAGAAGAATACGCTTTCCTATTTTATCAACAAACCGGTCTCTATTTTCCGGACTTATTCCATCGGTGCCGAGCAAGGCAACAACTGGGACTTTGGACGGCATTACCTTTCATCGGATTTTGGTTTAAACGTTTCTGCGGAATTCAAAAACAAGTGGGGTATCAATTCCAAACTAAAATACAAAAGTGAAGGCATTGACAATCAGATTCTGCGTGGAGGTAATGCGATGCTGCTCCCTTCGAACTGGACGGAGACTTTTACCTTGCGCACTGACCATTCTAAAAAAGTGCACATGAATTTCTCAACCATTGCGTCCATTTCAGGAGATCGTTCCTATAATTTCAATGAATATTCGGCAGGCTTATCTGTTCGTCCGGTCAACAACCTGATGTTTTC
>CAIRSO010000158.1 GCA_903881215.1 uncultured Bacteroidia bacterium | reverse complement strand
CGCCCCCTCTTTCCTCAAAAGCTGCTCCAATTAATATCTCCCGGATGACTCCATTTTTCCTGTGCCCGTAACACTTGCTCAATAACATCTCTGACACATCCCTCGCCTCCATTTCTGTGGGAAATGTATGCTGAGATCTCTTTTATTTCAGGAGCTGCATCGTTTGGGCAGACCGGAAGACCAACCAACGTCATCACATTGTAATCTGGTATATTATCACCCATGTAGAGTACCTCGTCGGCAGTAATATTATTCTTTTCCATAAAATCATACAGGCATGGAACTTTATCAAGTGTTCCCATGTAGACCTGATTAATTCCCAGTCTTTCCAGTCTTCCCCTGGTATCCTGGGTTTTACCTCCGGTGATGATTCCGATCGGAAAGCCCAGCTTGATTGCATACATGATGGCATATCCGTCTTTCATGTTTGCTGTACGAACAGGGTCGCCATCAGGTGAAAGACCCAGGACATTGTGAGACAATACCCCGTCTACATCGAAAACGAAACCTTTTATTTTACTTAGTTCTTCTTTGAAAAATGCCATATTATTGTTGCGATTTTTTGATATCCTGACTGATAAGTTTATATATATTTTGCCATTCGGGAAACTGTTCCAGCATCTTAAAATGAAGGTCCATGATTGATTGATTTCCGCGCATTGCCGGACCCGTCTGAACTTCTTCAGGCGGAAATGTCATCACCTTAAGGGCAGTCTCCAGAATTAGCGGTTTAAGTAGATCAAAATCAAGATTTTGATCCTGAAGAAGATGCTCACCTATGGAATACAAATGGTTTACAAAGTTGCAAACAAAAACGGCCGCCAGGTGAAGCTGTAATCGTTTTGCCGAATCAATGTGGAAAACTTGCCCCGAAATGAGATTGGCCAGCTCATATAATTTTTCCAGGTTATCCTGACTGCTAGCCTCAATGCAGACTGGAATTGTACTGAAATCAACCTCTCTTTGTTTAGATAAAGTTTGCAAGGGGTAAAAAACACCATAATTATTGGAGAAGGCTGACAGGATTTCCATGGGAACACTACCTGAAGTATGGACGACCAACTGATTCTTTATCGGAGAATTGACCAAAATTTCCGGGATAGCTTCCTCCGTTACAGCCAGAAAATACAAGTCGGCGTCTAACTTAATTTCGTGTTTTAAAGAGGTGAAAGAACACTCCAGTTGCTTCGATAAATGAATACCATCAGATATGGAACGACCAAAAACCTGGATAATTTCAATCTTTTTGGCATGAAGGGCCAATCCCAAACGGGTGGCTAAATTTCCAGTACCAAGTAAAACGATTCGCATTCATTTATTTTTTTGCAAAAATAGGGTAATTATCATTAAATCGTTATGTTATAAATTTTAACTTTGCAGGCAATTTTTAGCAGGGATGTAATTCTCAAACCAAATATTTATATTTTATGACGAAGTATGTTTATACATTCGGCAACGGCCAGGCAGAAGGTCGTGCAGAGATGAAGAATTTGTTGGGTGGCAAAGGTGCTAACCTGGCCGAGATGAATCTGATCGGTGTACCCGTTCCACCCGGATTCACTATTACCACAGATGTTTGTACCGAGTTTACCGCAAATGGTAAAAAAGCAGCGTTTGCTTTGATTGAGAAAGAGGTACAGGCAGCGGTAGCATACATTGAAAATATTACAGGGACCAAATTCGGTTCCAAAGAAAATCCTTGTCTGGTTTCTGTCCGTTCAGGCGCCAGGGCTTCTATGCCTGGTATGATGGATACGATCCTAAACCTTGGTTTGAACGACCTGGCTGTGGAAGGTATTGCTTTAAAGTCGGGTAATCCCCGCTTCGCCTGGGATTCTTACCGCCGTTTTGTGCAAATGTACGGTGATGTTGTGTTGGGTATGAAACCTCACAGCAAGACTGACATTGATCCTTTCGAAGAGATCATTGAGCACATGAAAGAGGAGGTAGATATCAAGGAAGATACTGATTTTACAGTTGAAAACTTGAAGACATTGGTTCTTCGTTTCAAGGCAGCCGTGTTAAAAGTAACAGGTAAAGATTTCCCTGTCGATCCTTGGGAACAACTTTGGGGTGCAGTTGCAGCTGTTTTTGAAAGCTGGATGAACGACCGTGCTATCTATTACAGAAGACTTAACAATATTCCGGTAGAGTGGGGAACAGCAGTCAATGTTCAGGCCATGGTATTCGGTAACATGGGTGGGAACTCTGCAACAGGCGTAGGTTTTACCCGTGATGCTTCGACCGGAGAAAATATGTTTATTGGTGAATACCTGATCAATGCACAAGGCGAAGATGTTGTAGCCGGTATTCGTACACCACAGCAAATCACCAAAATTGGTTCAATGCGTTGGGCCGAACTTCAAAATGTAACTGAGGAAGAGCGTTCTTCTAAATTTCCTTCACTTGAAGAGACTATGCCAACTGCCTACAATCAGTTAATGGAGATTCAGGAAAAACTTGAAGGCCACTACAAAGATATGCAGGACATCGAATTTACCATTCAGGATGGTAAACTCTGGTTACTGCAGACCCGCAATGGAAAACGTACAGGTGCGGCCATGCTAAAAATTGCCGTTGACTTATTGAGTGAAGGTAAAATCGACGAGAAAACAGCTATGTTAAGAGTGGAACCAAATAAGTTGGACGAACTTTTACACCCTGTTTTTGATGTTAACGCGCTCAAAACAGCTATGTTAATTGGCAAAGGACTTCCAGCTTCTCCGGGTGCAGCAACAGGTCAGATAGTTTTCTTTGCTGATGAAGCAAAAAATTATGAGAACTCCATCCTGGTAAGGATCGAAACTTCTCCTGAAGATCTTGAAGGTATGAACATCGCCCGCGGTATCTTAACTGCCCGGGGTGGGATGACTTCCCATGCGGCTGTTGTTGCCCGCGGAATGGGAAAATGCTGCGTTTCTGGAGCAGGTGCCTTGAGGATCAACTACAAGACACGTACCATGGAAGCTTCCGGCAAAGTATACAATGAAGGTGACTGGATCTCTCTGAACGGTTCTACCGGTGAAGTTTTTGACGGAAAAGTTAAAACTCAGGAAGCAACTATCAGTGAAGATTTTGCAAAAGTCATGGAACTTGCCGACAAATATACCCGCATGTCCGTTCGTACCAACGCAGATACTCCAAATGATGCTGTGAAAGCTCGTCAGTTTGGGGCAAAAGGTATCGGTCTTTGCCGTACTGAGCACATGTTTTTTGAGGGTGCCCGTATCAAAGCCATGCGCGAAATGATCCTGGCTTCATCCATTGAAGGCAGAAAAGCTGCCTTAGCTAAATTGCTTCCATATCAGCGCGCAGATTTCGAAGGTATCTTCGAAGCAATGGCCGGATATGGTGTTACTGTTCGTTTGCTCGATCCGCCATTGCACGAATTTGTGCCACACGAACTGGCCATGCAGAAAGAGCTTGCCGATGAGATGGGTCTAACCTTAGATCAAATCAAATCCAAAATAAGTGACCTGGAGGAATTTAATCCAATGTTGGGTCACCGCGGTTGCCGCTTGGGCATCACCTATCCTGAGATTACTGAGATGCAGGCCCGCGCCATCATTGAGGCAGCTTTGAACCTCAAGGCAAAAGGAGTTGATGCACGTCCTGAAATTATGGTCCCACTCGTAGGTACTGTTTCTGAGTTGAAAAATCAGACAGACGTCATCCATGCCACTATTCAAACAGTTTTTGCCGAAAGAAACGCTAAAATTGACTACCTGGTAGGAACGATGATCGAAGTTCCAAGAGCTGCATTGACAGCTGAAACCATTGCCAAAGAGGCTGATTTCTTCTCCTTCGGAACCAACGACCTTACCCAAATGACCATGGGATTCTCCCGCGACGATGCCGGAAAATTCTTGCCTGATTATCTGGACAGAGGAATTCTGAAAAATGATCCTTTCCAGATTTTGGATCAACAAGGAGTTGGATTGCTGGTTGAAATGGCTGCAATCAAAGGTCGTTCGACCAAGCCCGGACTTAAAATCGGAATTTGTGGTGAACATGGTGGCGAGCCAAGCTCTGTCGAATTCTGCGACAAAGTTGGGTTAGACTATGTTAGCTGTTCACCTTTCCGTGTGCCAATCGCACGTTTGGCAGCTGCTCAGGCCAATGTTAAAAAGAATGGATAATATTTTCAGGTGATATAATTTGCCTGTAATAGTTCTAAATTGTAATAATTACAAAAAAGGGAGTCTTTATGGACTCCTTTTTTATATTTTACGATTGGTTTTTTCTTACTTTTGCTAGCCTATTTGATACTTAAATACACAATATGATCACACAATTAAAGAAAACTATATTTTCCACAACCACTGCCGGATTTGCTTTATTGCTTCTAGCCGTTGTTCTTGGTGTAGCCACTTTTGTAGAGAGTGCTTATGGTGCTGAAGCTG
>CAIRSO010000157.1 GCA_903881215.1 uncultured Bacteroidia bacterium | reverse complement strand
GTCTGACTGGTGGAATAAGCACCAATATTCTTATTGGAAATAAGGCCTCTATCATTGAGAATGGTATTTTATTATCCAAAGGCAATACAAATAATCTCAGGGATGTACTCTATTCAGGCTCCGCAGGAATTGAATTTGGATATAGTCTAGGAAAAAATCTGGTACTGACAATCGAACCAAGGATGAAACAGTATTTACATTCGATGAGCAGCAACGATCAAATTAATTTCAAACCGTTGCAAATGGGAGTTTTCACCGGACTCACCTTTTCGTTCGAATAGGGTTGAAGCGCGGACGCAGACCGCCCCTACATCGTTTCACCGTTTCTCCGTTTCCTTGTCTCCCGATTTTTCACTTACCTTCGGACGACCACACAGTGTCCCCCAGTCCCCCAGTCCCCTTCTCATCTTCTCATTTTCTCATTTTCACCGTTTCACCGTTTCACTGTTTCCCTTCCAGTTCTCCTAGTCTCCCAGTCCCCCAGTCTCCCAGTCATTTTCTCCTCCTCCCACCCTCACATCTTCTCCTCTCCCTTGTGCCCTTCGATGTAAAAAAGTATCTTCGCAGATTAAACCAATTGTCAATTTTGAAAGTAAAACAAGATGCATAAAAACAGGTCGGCACTCACAAGCCTTGCGATAATATTCTCATTGATAGCTGTCTGCGTTATCTCCTGCGGACTATTCATTAACTCTACTCCTGTACCACAACCAGTAGAAGTAGTTTCGCGACAATATACTTCTCCCGTTGACATTCCTGCCAGCATTGTGTTTGCCGGAGAAACCATCGCCATAAGTAATTTTGATGTTCGTGAATCTCTGGACAGGGAACTTCTTGTAAACAGCTATTTTCAATCTCAAACAATCATGTATCTGAAAAAATCCAGGCGATATTTCAATCTGATTGAGCCCATATTGAAGAAAAATAACATCCCTGATGATTTTAAATACCTCTCATTGGCCGAAAGCGGCTTTCAGGAAAAAATTACCTCTCCTGCCGGCGCTGCCGGATTGTGGCAACTGATGAAAAAAGCAGCAATCGAAAATGGACTTGAAGTCAGCAGTGAAGTAGATGAAAGGTACAACATGGAAAAATCTACTGAAGCTGCATGTAAGTACCTGAACAACGCTTACCGCCAATATGGCAATTGGATCAGCGTTGCGGCTTCCTACAATGCCGGAATCAGTGGGATCAAGAGGCAGACAGAATTGCAGGACAGTAAAAACTATTTCGATCTCTTACTGAATGATGAGACCGCCAGATATGTATATCGAATTCTTGCTCTGAAATTGATTTTGGAAAACCCGGAAAAATATGGCTTTAAAGTGACTGAAGAGGAAAAATATCCTATCCTGACCTGCAAAGAAATTGTTTTGACGGGAAGCGTAACTAATTTTGCAATTTATGCACATAATCAAGGTATTAACTATAAGATTCTTAAATATTTCAATCCTTGGCTGAGGCAGTCCTATCTGAAAAATCCATCCAGGAAGAGCTATTTAATCAAGATTCCGGAACCGGGAACACGTGCCTTTGAGTTTAAAAATTGAAGGAGGAACCCATGGACGGCGAAGAAAAAATTATAGTCAGGGGAGCCCGCGAGCACAACCTGAAAAACATCACTGTTGAAATCCCCAGGAACAAACTTACGGTGATCACCGGATTGAGTGGTAGTGGAAAGTCATCTCTCGCTTTCGATACCATTTATGCAGAAGGTCAGCGCAGATACATTGAGACTTTTTCGGCCTATGCCAGAAGTTTCCTTGGCAATATGGAACGGCCTGATGTGGATGAAATTTCGGGATTAAGTCCGGTCATCTCCATTGAGCAAAAAACCACCAACAGAAATCCAAGATCCACGGTAGGTACTGTTACTGAGATTTATGATTTCCTGCGTTTGCTATTTGCAAGAGCGGGTGAAGCCTTCTCATACAACACCGGTGAGAAGATGGTCAAATACAGTGATGATCAGATTATCGACCTGATACTTGAAAACTACAGCAACAAACGAACCATCCTGCTGGCTCCCATTGTAAAGGGTCGTAAAGGACACTACCGCGAACTCTTTGAACAAATCCGCAGACGCGGATTTCTGCATGCCAGAGTGGACGGAGAGATCGTTGAGTTGACCCACGGATACAAGGTAGACAGGTATAAGGGGCACCACATTGAGATGGTGATCGATAAACTTGTGGTAGAAGAAAAGGACCGCAAGCGTCTGCGGGAATCGCTTGACAGGGCCATGAAACATGGAGAAGGAATTGTGATGATCCTGGATCCTGATGCCGGATCGGTGCGCTATTTTTCCCGACACCTGATGTGTCCGTCAACCGGAATATCTTACAATGATCCTGCTCCACACAGTTTTTCCTTCAACTCTCCCCAGGGTGCTTGTCAAAAATGCAATGGCCTGGGTGAGATCAATGAAATAGATTTTGCAAAAATTGTACCGGATCCAAACCTTTCAATTATTCAGGGAGGGATTGCTCCGCTTGGACCATACAAAAATACCCTCATCTTCTGGCAACTGGAGGCTTTGGCTGAAAAGTACAACTTCACCATGAAGACCGCTGTAGGGGAAATGGATGATGAGGTGCTTAACGCCATTCTGTACGGTACCGGAGAACGGATTCAGTTGAAAAACTCACCCCTCGGCAGTTCTATTGATTATATGATGACCTACGAAGGGATCGTCAAATATGTGGTAAACGAAAAGGGAGACAACCTTTCCAAAAGTGCCCAAAAATGGGCTGACCAGTTCCATAAAACGTGCAAATGCCCCGACTGCAACGGTCAGCGGCTTCAAAAAGAACCGCTCCATTTTAAAATTGATGGGAAAAACATTGCTGAGCTGGCCATGATGGATATTGCCGAGCTCTCGGCTTTCTTTTCCGGGATTGGAGATCGGATGAGTAAAAGACAACTTTTAATTGCCGCTGAGGTTAACAAGGAAATCGTTACCCGTCTAAGCTTTTTGCTGGATGTTGGACTTAATTATCTTTCGCTCGACCGGCCCTCTGCAACACTTTCGGGTGGTGAGTCACAACGCATTCGCCTTGCCACGCAGATTGGCTCTCAGTTGGTCAATGTTCTCTACATTCTGGACGAGCCCAGCATAGGGCTGCATCACCGTGACAACCTGCGGCTGATTCGATCGCTGCAGCAACTGCGTGATACAGGGAACTCAGTGATCGTAGTGGAGCATGACCGCGATATGATGCTGCAGGCTGATTATCTGATCGACATGGGACCCCATGCCGGACGCTTCGGCGGAGAGATCGTCGCTTCCGGGTTGCCTGAAGAGGTTCTAAAAGTTGACACCCTAACTTCGCAGTACCTTACCGGGAAAAAAGTGATCCCAGTACCTTCCCAAAGAAGACCTGGGAATGGAAAGAATTTATCCCTCAAGGGAGCTACCGGAAACAATCTTAAAAATATAGATGCCGATTTCCCACTTGGGAAATTTATCTGTGTGACAGGTGTTTCGGGTAGCGGTAAATCAACCCTCATCAACGAAACACTTCTCCCTATTCTGAGTCAGCATTTTTACAAATCGCTTGATGATCCACTGGCTTACAAATCCATTTCCGGGATTGAGCACCTCGATAAAGTTGTTCAGGTGGATCAGTCACCCATTGGCAGAACTCCAAGATCCAATCCTGTTACCTACTGCGGCGTATTTTCAGATATCAGGAATCTTTTTACGCTGTTGCCTGAAGCAAAAATACGGGGGTACAAGCCGGGCCGGTTTTCTTTCAATGTAAAAGGCGGACGCTGTGAAGCATGTGAGGGTGCCGGCCTCAAGACCATTGAGATGAACTTCTTGCCGGATGTTTATGTCCATTGCGACAAATGCAATGGCCGAAGATATAACCGCGAAACGCTGGAGATCCGTTACAAGGGAAAATCAATCAGCGATGTGCTGGATATGACCATTCAGCAAGGAGTATCCTTCTTCGAGAATATTCCATCGATCTCTCATAAGCTAAGAACCATTGACGAGGTGGGATTAGGCTATATCACACTCGGACAAGCTTCCACAACTTTATCGGGAGGAGAAGCGCAGCGCGTTAAACTTGCCACAGAACTGAGCAAAAGAGACACCGGCAGGACGCTCTATATTTTGGATGAACCTACTACCGGACTCCACTTTGAAGATATCCGCGTATTACTTGGAGTTCTCGATAAACTGGTAGATCGCGGCAATACCGTCATCGTTATTGAGCACAATATGGAAGTCATCAAAATGGCCGACCATATTATCGACATTGGTCCGGAGGGAGGGCGTGATGGAGGGCAACTGCTCTGTGCAGGAACACCGGAGGAGTTGATTCAGTATGAGAATTCGTATACAGCCAAATACTTGAGTGAAGAACTGAATCAAAAGGATAAAGGATAAAGTTAAAAGGATAAAGTTGGGACTCCGGAAATTGGAGGCTAAAGGAATAGATATAAGACTTGAGAAATGAGACATGAGTATTGAAGCTTGAAACAGGATTGCAGCGTTCCTTACTTTATCCTTTTAACTTTATCCTTTATCCTTGGCGGTTATGCCAATGAAACATAAAATATTCAAATTCGTTAATACGCTTATGGCAACAGAAACTCCAATTCCTATCG
>CAIRSO010000156.1 GCA_903881215.1 uncultured Bacteroidia bacterium | reverse complement strand
CGGATTGCCACGAACGGTTGAGGAGATTGAAAGATTAATGAAGGGAGAAAGAGGAGATTCGAAATGAGAATTTTGAATTTTGAAATTACAGATTCAAGGCAGCCGAGAGGTAATTATCGTCGAAGAGTTGTCATCCCCGCGTATTCTAAGATAAAACCAAATAAATTATCATCTTTTTCACATTAGGTTGAAAATATTTTAGGCGGTCACTGAAGTTCACCATCAAAGTTCTTAATCGCCAAGATAAAGTTTGAACAGAATCTGTCAAGGGCAAGTAAATGCCTTTCCCTACCCACAAGGCCATCACGCAGGCACCCTTGACAGGACCTGATTCAAACCTTAGAAAAGCGCTTAAGATCCTTTGATGTAGAGGTGTTTTGATTGGATCAGGCTGCATATTTCATGATTTCTACGTAAGGAGTTCCACGCTCAACTACAGCAAAAATCCTTGCTATTAATTTGTTGCGGATAATATTCTGGGTTGACATTTTGTTTTTTCCTTCTGCGAGTCTTCTCTGGTAATACAATTTCATTTCAGTATTATGCTGAATGGCACTTCCGGTAATGTTACCCAGGAGGGACTTTATTTTTTTATTAGCGAGATGGCTCACTTTGGTTTTACCCCGGATACTGGTTCCCGATTGGTAAGGGAATGGAGCCGTTCCGGCGTAACAGGCAAATTTGCGCCAGTTAGGGAACTTGGTAAAGGCATGAGTTACAGCAATCATATACAGAGCTGTTTGAGCACCAACACCCTTGATACTGACGATCAAATCAAATTGGGTTTGTAGCTTCGGTTGATTTTGCACCACATTCAAAAGCTCAGCGTCCAACTTATCAATCTGATGACCTAAGTCTTTGACCATGTCTTCCATCACCTTGAAGTAAAGCGGATCTTCTTTTTTCTCAATTGCCCGTTTAGCTTCCCCTATAGACGCCTTGAACCCGGCCCTCTGACTCACGAGTCTATCTCGCAAGGAGAGTAATCGCTTCATCTGTTCGATTTCTTTTTCAGGCAATTGAGTGGGCACAATCTGAAGCTTCCGCAAGCTGGCATACTCAGCAATCTTGCCGGCATCCACCTTGTCACTTTTCCCACGGGTGATGCCCAGGGACCGCTTCAGTTCCAGCCCAGGGATCATCACAAAAGTGTACCCTTTTTCCTGTAGATACACAGCCAGCTTATAGGAGTAATAGCCGGTGTACTCAAAAGCGAACAGCGCCTCAGAGAGTTTAACCTTGTAGTCCTTTGCCAGCGAGCGAAATAACTGTTTAATTCCTTTTTCATCGTTCTCTCCCTGGAGAACTTTGCAATCCGGTAAAACTTCCACATCGAGAGTTAATTTACTCACATCGATGCCAATAAATTTTGAATAATCCATAACTTTGCTTTTAAGCGTTTAACAAAAGCTGCTGTAACTAAAACCTTTAATAGGCCCTGATGCCTAAAATTCTAATTGGTTCACAGTAGCAAGAAAAGGGAATGAGGACTAATACACGGGTAAGGTCTCAAGCCTAAGAGGCGCATAAGTTCACCTCATTCCCTTTCAATTTACGAACTATTGATTTAATGAACCAAATCTAAAGGAAGGCGTAGCCGGAAGCGGGGACCCCGTCCCTTACCTCCTATCCAATTAAGCTCCTAACCATTCTCCTATTAAACTTTTTTACGTCGGTCGGGGTGAGTGCGCAGGAAAACTTTACCGATGTG
>CAIRSO010000155.1 GCA_903881215.1 uncultured Bacteroidia bacterium | reverse complement strand
CACAGAGTTACACAGAGAAGCAAATTTAGAAAAATAAAGAGAGAAATAAGGTTTTCAAATCCGCAGATTAGGTCCTAATTTTTTCTTTTCAACTCTGTGTAGCTCTGTGCTCCTCCGTGTAACTCTGTGTGAGAATTCTTTGAAGCTCAAATCTTCCTCGGCCCTTTCATCCGCTCCAAAGTGAACGCGGCGGCTTCCTGAAGTTCTGCCTCTTTCAGCAACTCCTGAACGGTGGGTACACAAAAGTCGGAGCCCATCCAGGCAAGTTCCCTGAGGATCAGTTTTTTTCCATCAACAGTGGCACTTTTGGTCTTCAGGATATCTACCATCTGCTTTTCAATTTCCAGAAGAGCTGCGGGATCGGCACTTACCTTGCGAATTCTGGCTTGCAGGTCGGTCAGGTTTTTGGTGCTTTTGTCGATCGTATATCCGGCTATTTTGTCAAAATCTTCTTCAATGGTTCCCTCTCTGTATTCGGGTCTTGATGAAACACTGCCCACATTGGGGAAGTCGATCGGGATGGTCTGTGTCACATTTCCGCTGGCTGCCCACTCTGCACCACGCTGAAGGGTAACGATAAATCCGACGCATTCGGTGGCAGGATGGGTGGCATCTTTGCCAACATGTCCAAGGGCTGTGTGGAAGATTCTGCCTTTGCCATAGGTGATGGTCATAAGCATCGGCTCATCTCGGCCGGTACCTTTTTTAGCGGTATCCGCGAAGGCGGTAGCAAGGATTTCCATGTTTTTCGCCGGTCCGCGAAGGGTGCTGTAAAGCTCATCTTTGCCGTGCACCCAATTGATTGGAAGACCTTTCATAATGGGGTGGTCGGCTTTTCTTGTTCTTACAATGAATTCGTGCTGCGGACCATGTGAACCTGCACCACCTTTCACTGTATCGATTACCAGTTGATTCTTCTTGTAATAAACATAAGGACCATCCTTTTCATTGCGTTTGTTCCAGCCACCTAGTCCGATGATTTCATTGTACTCTTTCCAGTCAGCGAAAGAGTTGTCGGCTTCGTGGTAGATCACGACACCACCACCATTCTTCACGAATTCGAGGAAGGCTGTCTTGGTGGATTCAGGCCATGAGTCGCCGTTGTAATCCATTACCACGATGGTGTATTTGCTGAAGTTAGGCTTGAAATCGCTCATGTCACCCTTTTCTTTCGGGGTCTGGGCAATGTCGGTGGTGAAAAGTTTGGTCTGATCGAGGATCGTTTTCAGGATCGGAGCCGAAGCTTGCCAGTTGTGGTTGCTCTGTCCGGTAACAATTAAGGCCCGGTAAGCAGTTTTTTCCTGACACGACTGTAGAAAAAACACGGAGATGAGCAGGAGAAGGAAATATCGTTTTTTCATTTTGATATGTTTATAAATGTTGTAGTAAAAAATTATTACACAGAGGAACACAGAGAAGCACAGAGTTACACAGAGGTGAAAATAAATTATAACTCTGTGTAACTCCGGGGTTTCTCAGTGTAATTCTGTGTAACCTTTTCATCGCTTAAATTGTTGGTAATTGCCAGGGGGCACGGTATGGACGGTCAAGCAATCGGGCGGCCATCGGGTTGCCGATGATCTCCTCTTTCTCTGGATCCCACTGAATTTTCTGTCCGGTTTGCATGGCGATTTCGCCCAACAGTCCGACAGAGATGGCGCGATAGGCAACTTCGATCGGAGCAATGGTTTTCTGTCCGGAGCGCGCGCAATCGACAAAATTTTGCCAGTGGTTGTCGCTTTTCATCAGATGTATCTCACTCTCTCCAATCACCTCCTGAAGAATTTTCGGATCGGAGGCTGTGAGGGTGTTGCCGCGGTTGACGTGGATCCAGCCCTTGTCGCCGTACCAGGTAGTGCCTGAGCCTTTTTCGAGGCGTGCTTCGTTGCAGACCCTCATCTCGATGCCGTTGGCATATTTGCAGTTGAAATCGTACTCGACAGGAACGTTGTAGATTCCTTCTCTTGGATAGACTCCTACACCAGAGATCTCGACCGGACCAGTGTGTTCGAGTCCGGCACCCCAGTTGGCGATGTCGATGTGGTGACCGGCCCAGTCTGTCAGCTGACCGCCCGAATATTCAAGTATCCAGCGCCAGTTCCAATGGCTGACTCCTCGGTAGCCAACTTTTGGAGCAGGCCCGAGCCACATTTCCCAATTGAGTTCCTTGGGAACTTCCAGAATGGGTGGTGTCCCGATTCCCCTGTTGCCGTTGGGAAGGCCAACTTCGATGGTTTTGAGCTTTCCAAGTCTGCCGTTGATAACCAGTTCGGCCCCCCGGTGGAAATTGGGTTGTGACCTTTGCCAGCTGCCTGTTTGCCAGGTGATTTTATTTTTTTGTACTGCTTTGACGATGGTTTGGCCGTCGCGGATGGTGCGGCAGATGGGTTTCTCGCCGTAAACATGCAGTTTTTTCTCGACAGCGGCGGTGTAAATGATTCCGTGCCAGTGGTCGGGCAGGGCGATGGAGACGGCATCCAGCTTCTCTTTCTCCAGCAATTCGCGGAAGTCGCCATAGGTGCGGCAGTCGTTGTTGGCATAGGCTTTATCTGCTATTTCTTTGGCCTTTTGCAGGTTGTTGGTGTCGACATCGCAAAGGGCCACGAATTGAACCTCTTTGTTGAGTTCGAGGAAGTCGCGCATGTTGCTTTTACCCTGGGATCCGGTTCCGATGGCACCCATGACGAGCCGGTTGCTGGGGGCTAGCCGGCCTCCCATCCCCAATGCGGTGGAGGGGATGATCTGCGGAAGTACAATGGCTCCCACCGATGCAACAGCCGATTTCTTCAAGAAAGATCTTCTGGTTGAGTTAGTTGTCATAATAGTTTGAAGGGTTTATATGGTTTGAGATGTTTATGTTGTTTGTAATGGTTAAAAAGAGGGGGCGAAGGGTAGAATGAAGGGGCGACGGGGCGAGGGGGCGAGTGGAACTCCCGAGTTTGAAGAAAAGAAACGGTGAAACGGCGTAGGGGCGTACTGCGTACGCCCTTCTACTAAACCGGTAAAATATGAATGGAATGGTGTTGGGGCTGCCCTTGTGGCTGCCCATCAACCCTGCCGGTACTGGAAAGTTGAGAGTTAAGAGTTGAGAACTAAGAGTGAAACTCGAAATCATTTTTCTTTTAATTCGTGTAATTTGTGTAATCCGTGGTAGGGAGGGGTTAAACATTTGGTGGTGTGCCCGGAATAGGTGTTTCAAATTTCATATCCACCGGACCGAACACCATCTCTTTTGGTCCCAGTTGCATGTCTGATTTCATCATCTCATCCCAGGTTACCAGCTGACCGGTATAAGCAGCTGTCCGGCCCATGATGGCTGTCAGGGTTGAGAGGGCGGTCTCTTCGGCCTGGTTCACATATTCTCCTTTGCGGATGGCATGTACCAGGTGCATATGTTCCTGCACGTACGCGGGAATTTTTAGCTGGTTCATCGCATTGCCGTTTTCGTCCTTCGGGTATTCGAACTGCCATTTTACGTTTCCGTTGAGATCCCAGATGGTGTTCATACAGTTGGTATAGCCTTCGGTGCCCATCACCAGCTCGCCGGTACGGTTGGTGCAGCTGTCGATTTCGCGGCAGTAGCTGTGCGAACTAACGCCGTTGCCATAGTCAAAATCGATGTTGAAGAAGTCGTACTGGTCGCCGGTGATTCGACGGTGGCGGCCTCCGTTGCCGATGGCACTGATGGGTGTCTTGCCCATGAACCAGTTGATGACGTCGATGTTGTGAATGTGGGTATCGAGGATATGGTCGCCGCAAAGCCAGCAGAAATTGTTCCAGTTGCGAACCATGTAGGTCATGTCGTCCCAGCCTTCTTCGCGGGTACGGAACCAGACGTGGTCCTGATTCCAGTAAGCTTTGGCGGAGGTGAGTCGCCCGATGGCACCTCCATGAACGCGCTTGTAAGTTTCGATGTAGTCTTCCTGGTGGCGGCGCTGGGTGCCTGTTACGACGCAGAGGCCCAGTGCTTCTGCTTTCTTTCCGGTAGCGATGAGGGAACGGATGCCGACGGGATCGACGGCCACCGGTTTTTCCATGAAGACATGTTTCTTGTTTTGGATGGCTTCCAGAAAATGCTCCGGACGGAATCGGGGAGGAGTGGCCAGCAAGACGACATCCAGCTCTTCGATGGCCATCATTTTTTTGTATCCGTCAAAGCCGGTGAAGCAATTTTTTTCCGGAATGTCCAGTTTGAAGGATTTGAACCTTTCGCGGAAAGCATCGATCTTGTCCTGAAAGACATCACAAACAGCAATGATTTCCAGATCGGGTCCGGCACTGATAAAATTGATGGCAGCACCTGTCCCGCGGTTTCCGGCACCAACGAGTCCGGCGCGAAGTTTCTTGCCTTTTGGCGCCCCTTTCAAAATGGGAGGAAGTCCGAGGGAGGCATTGGTCGCCTCTTTTTTACAGGAAGCGAGGATGGCACCGGCACCTACGACCGAGATTCCGGCCAGGACACCCGCGCCTAAAAATTTTCTTCTGTCAATGTTCTTCTTGTTTTCCATTGCTATAATCTTTATTGACCCACTACCGTGGAGTCTGCTTCACATACAATTCTGAAACCTACGTCGTTGCTGTCGGAGTACCACCAAATACTCTTTGGCATCTGCGGATCCGTCATCAGCCATGCTTTGGTCTTGGTGAAATCACGGGCGGCGCTGCGCACATCCTTGGCATCGCTTTTAAATGAACCGCCGCGGATAACATGCTCCTGTCCGCTTTCCGGTCCGGCAGGATTGTTGACTATCTCACCGGAGGCTGACTTGTAGCTGTTGGGAGAATAGTAGTCGGAGCAGAACTCGGCAACATTTCCCAGCATATTTTTCAGTCCGAACGGATTGGCTTTGACGGATGCAGGTTCTTTGGACTTCGACTGACTGTTCACCTTGTAAATGACATAAGAGTTGATCACGGTAGTATCCGGACCAAAAATTTTGTTCATCATACCGGTGGAACTGAATTTCTTCGGGCTTCCTGCAAAGAAATAAGGATCTTTGGAGCCTGCACGGCAAGCATATTCCCATTCGGCCTCTGTGGGAAGACGGTATTTCTTGCCGGTTTTTTTGGAGAGCCAGAGGCAGTAGGTGTTGGCAGCTTTCCACGACATCGTGATGGCTGGTCGGGTTCCTTTGCCCCAGCCCTGATCGGGCGCCCCCCAGGGCGGCGTCGGACCGGTGATGGCATCAGTAACTGGTTGGGTTTTGACCGCCTCTTTGCGGCCTTGCGAAGCTGTTGCCTTGAAAAATTCGAGGTATTCGTCCCAGCTCACTTCGGCCTTGCCCATCCAGAATTTTGAGACATGAACTTTTCTGACAGGACCTTCATCAGGCTTGCGGAGCTCTTCTTTTTCGGGACTCCCCATGTCGAAAGTTCCTTCTGGGATGGCCACCAATTCAAAAGAAAGCGTGGTTCCGGGTACTTTTTCGGCAAAATTTTCAAATTTCTTCACCTCTGTTGGTGCGTTGAAAAGCTCTTTGGCAACCGTTTCAGTCACGCCAAAGTTCGCATTATGGGCGTGAAGGTTGTTCTTGTCATAATGGCCAACGTTGAGGTGGCAACTGATGCAGTTGGGTTTTTGTCCGTCAGGTGCATTCACATACTGCAGGTGGGCGTTGCTGCCGTTGACAGATAGTGTTGCCGGAAAAAGGTTCTCGTGGCACTTGATGCAGGATTTTTCGTAAACAAAACCCTTGGCATTTTCGAGTGTTCTTTTGGCTTCCCAATCGAAGGAGGCACTGTCTTTGAAGAGTTTGCCGTAGACATCCTTTGCTCCATGTTTGATTTTCGCCGGAAGGTAACCGTGGCCCTTGGGAGGCAGATGGCACTCAACACAGTGAGTCACGAAACCCGATTTGTTGTTGTAATGTTCGGAAAGTCGCCAGTTTTGGTCGGCTACCGGATGGATGTGACAGGAGACACAGTATTTGTCGGTAGAGGTGTAATCCGACACTGTGTTCAAGGAAAAAAGAAATAAGGCACAGATGAGGATCCCTATCCCGGCAAATAGGTATTTTGACCTGTTACCTTTGAATGCATTGCTCCACTTCATGCTGAATATTCAATCAATTATAAATTTTGTGTTTCAACCAGGAATTCAACGGACAAAAGAATGATTAAGCCGACAGACCTCTTCCTTATTTTTTTTCATCAAACCGATGGGTACGTATTTTAAAAGTGCCCAGTAATATTGTCTTGTATAATTAGTCGTAGTAGTGTGATGAATCCCTCAATCAAAGCCATAAAAATAGCGTTTTAATTAATTCAACGGCAATCAAAGAGGGATAATTTTCTATACTGACGAAATCCGGGACGAGATAATTATTTGATCGAAATATCCTTGAATACCGCACTTGCCGTTTCCTTGGTGTTGTGGGAAGTAACTGCAAATCCAAGGTAGACTTTTTTCGAAAGTTCCAGGGTGAAAGTTGTGTACACTTTCCATGTTTTTCCGTCCGGACTGTAGAATCCGGTAAAAACATGGCCTGTACGTTTCAGGCGAATCCAGGTATTTGGATAGTTTGCGGGAAATTCGGGTGTTCCGGTGGCTGATGCCGGATAGATGGCTTTCATTTCGCCGGCTTTTGCTGCACGGTACTGAAATTCGTATCCACCATTGTTTTTGTTGCGAGGTTTGTTGTTGGGGAATACCTGAAAGAAGATATGCCGGCTGTTGTCGGAGAGTTCTTCGCGGGCCATTAATCCGGCTTTTGTGTACAAATGAGGAGCTGTGAGGCTTTCGATGCGAGCGAACATGTCAAAATCGCCTTTTTTTTCAAGGTAGGAAAAGTGAAATTCATCTTTGACACCCCACACATCGGCACCTCCGGCAGTAATTTGGAGCGCGTGATCCTGAATCGTTGAAGTTCCGGTAAGAGCAGGATTTCCGATGTCAGTATTTTGGAGCTTTTTAAGTGGCGACACTTTTTCTTTGGCAACGATAAACCCAGTTAAAATGAGGAGGATGAAAGTTGTTGAGAGCAGTTTTTTTATCATGAGCATAAGTTTTAAAGTGCGATAAATTTATTTAATTTTTCCGGTATCTTAGAGGCTCAAATCCTGAAACTGAACAATATGTTCTCCCTCATTTTTGCCTTGGTTTGCATTGTCCCCAATATTTATCTTTTCTTCCGTATCAGGCATCTGTTTATCAGCAAGAAGCTGAGGATTTACTATGCCCTATTCTATCTTTTGATGGTTTTGGTGTATCCAATTAATACCTATTTGATTGAAGGAAATTTTGAATTGAAATACAACCCGATCAGTCTGATTGCCAGATATATTCTGCCCTATTACCTCTATGTCGTGCTGCTGATGTTACTCTTTGACCTTTTTATGTTGCTCAACAGATTGTTCAAAATAGTTTCTGTGAATACGATGAAAGGTAATCGATTTAAAGCAACGACTTTGGCTGTCATTTTGGTGGTGCCGATTGGGATAACTGTTTACGGGATCATCAATTTTAATACCATACAGATTTCTGAATATCAGATTACTGTTCCAAAAAAATCATCCAACATTGACCATTTGAAGATTGCTTTTGCATCAGATTTCCATTTGAAGCAACGGACTGACATTCATTTTGTGGAGCGGTTTGCTGCAAAAATTGAATCTATTCATCCGGATCTATTGATTTTTGGAGGCGATATAGCCGAAGGTTATGGGGAAGGAGAAAAAATGGTCCGGATTGCAAAAATGTTCAGGGAATTTCATCCCAGGTATGGCGTTTTTGGGGTGCTGGGAAACCATGAATATTATGGCAGTTTGGAAAGAGGACGTTTTTTCGATCTGGCCGGAATACAAATGTTGGGTGATTCTGTGGCCATCGTAGGCAACTCATTTAACCTGGCAGGCAGATTGGACAATCGCTACAGGGATAGATTAACCACTGCTGAGCTCTTAAAATCAATCAACGATTCACTACCTGTAATATTGGTCGATCATCGGCCGACCGACATCGTAGAGAACAGCAAAACTGCGGCAGACATTCAGTTTTCAGGTCATACGCACAATGGTCAGTTGTTCCCTTTCAACTGGATCATAAACAGCATGTATCCCATGCGATGGGGAACCAAAAAACTGGGTAATACACATTTTTTCCTTTCAAGCGGAATCATGATGTGGGGTCCACCGGTTCGCACTACAGGGAAGTCGGAGATTATGGTGGTAGACGTTGAGTTTAAGTGAACAGTAAAAAGGGCGGCCACCGGCCGCCCTTTTTATTATAATTCGCGGATTTTTACATTGCGGAACCAGCACTCGTAACCGTGATCCTGAAGTCCGATGAAGCCTTCTTTGGCGATTCCTTCCGTGAAGCCGGGGAATGTTTTGAATTTACTTTTTGCTACCATAGCATCCCATTCAGGAGTCCAAAGGGTATATTTTACCACTTCGACACCGTTCATCACATGGGTAACAGCACCATCCTTTACCTTGATTACCATCGTATTCCATTCTCCGGCAGGGTGCACAGTTTTTGGATCGCAAGGAAGCATGTCGTACAATGAACCGGCCAAATGGCTGGCTATTTTATTGTCGCCGGCATCTACATTATCCAATACCTGAATCTCGGGAGCAGCATAGTAAACCGGTTTTCCTGGGACTTCCCTGACATTGAAGAATATTCCTGAATTGGTGGCTTTGCCTGCTTTCCAGTCGATGGAAAGTTCGAAGTTTTTGAATTTTTTGGTTCCGAAAACTACATCACCATCAGAGCCTTGTCCCGGTTTTTTGTCAGGAGCGGTAAATATCTTCATTGAATTGTCTTCCACCACCCAATTCGTTGGCATGACTGTTCCATTGCATTTTCTCCAGCCGTCGAAATTCTTACCATTGAACAGCAAGGTCCAGCCCTCTTTTTTCTCTTTTTTGTTCAGTTTGTTGACTTCCTGCGAATAAGCGGGAGCAGCGATCAGAACAGCAACCAGTAAAATGAATGTCAAAAAAATGTTCCTTTTCATGATTTGAAATTTATACCCTCCAAAGGGCGATTAATGATTGAAATGATAGTTTTTAGTTGTTGAATGAACAGCAAATTTAATGATTTTTGAATGTCTTTCTGTTTTGCTATTTTCTGTGATTTCCCTCTTTTTTAATTTTTTCAAGTAAGGTTGTTAACTCGACAACTTTAGTCATTTCTTTTGCATAGAGATTGATTGTCTCGGCAGTGTCAGTCCTCAGGTTGTAGAGTTGTCCGGGTACTTCGCTTTGAATGGATTTCTCATCGGATGGAGTACTGAACCCGCCTGATCCCTTGCCTTCTATCAGTTTCCAGTCGCCCTTGCGGATGGCAAAAAGGCCGCGTGAGGAGTGGTGAACAACGGCTTCCTGGTTGGGAACTGTCTGTGATTTACCAAGCAGGACAGGCAAAATGCTGTAACTGTCTTCGCCAATGGCTTTTGATGTGCCAACAGAAGTTATATCGGCGACTGTCGCCATAAGATTCGCCAGAGTGGTGGTGGCATGGCTTGTTGTTCCGGCAGCGACTTTCCCGGGCCAGCGTACGATGAACGGAATGCGGTGACCTGCCTCCCAGGTATCACCTTTCATTCCGCGGAAGGGGCCGGCTGCTTTGTGACCGAATTGCTCAGCCTGATTTGGGCGCCAGTAGGGACCGTTATCGCTGGTAAAAATGACGATGGTGTTTTTTGCCTGTCCGCTCTCTTCGATGCTTTTCAGGATTTTCCCTAGCATCAAATCGACCATATAAACGAAGTCGCCGTATTCACCGGCACCTGTTTTACCTCTCATTTCATCGGCAGGAAGCCATGGAGTGTGAGGAGCCGTCAAAGCAAGATAGAGGAAATACGGTTTCTTCCCTTTTGATTTGTTGCGAATGTAGTTTGTCGCTTCGTTGACAAAGGTTGGAAGAACCCGGTCGAATTCGAAATCCTGTGCCATCAGTCCGGGTCGCCAGAAGGAGCCGGTATAACCTGAGTCAAGCTTTTTGCCATCCGTCATTCCGGTCAGAGGTTTGGTCAGGGTGTCGTTTTTTAGGTAGCAATAGGGAGGCATATCCAAAGATGCGGGGAGGATAAATGAATAGTCGAACCCGTGTGTGGCAGGACCGTCAGAGGGTGGTTGCGAGACGTCGATCGACGCAGGGTCAAGATCAATAATGGCATTGCCGGTCTTATTTTTTTCATCCAGATGCGCAAGATCATTTTCATGACCGGATTTCAGGATCCAATTGAGGCCCAAATGCCATTTGCCAATGGCCGCAGTGGTATAACCCTGATCTTTCAAAAGTGTCGCAACAGTTGGTCTGTCCTTTTCGATAAGGGGTCTGCCGTAGCCGCGCAAAACGCCCGTTTTCATCTCTGTTCTCCAACAATAGCGTCCGGTGATGATGCTGTACCTCGTTGGAGAACAGACGCCTGATGTAGAGTGCGCATCTGTAAAACGAACTCCGGCGGCTGCCAGCCGGTCGATGTTTGGAGTGCGGATTTTACTCTGCGGATTGTTGCAGGTGATGTCTCCGTATCCAAGGTCGTCCGAGAGGATATAAATGATGTTTGGTAGCTTAGGCTGAGCGAACGGTTGCTTTGGCTTAGTTTTCGAACTGCCAGGGAGAGCACAAAGCATGACCGATGTCAAGCCAATAAGGCTGATATTTAGATTTCTCATGGATCTTTTTTATTTATTATCTGTTTTTTCACCCATCCTTAGCGTAAGAATTCCGCCTTTCACCAGGTCCTGATGTCTGATATCCGGTGTGGAGAGTTTTTTGCCATTGAAATCCGCCGATAGGATGTATCGGTTTTTATCGCTGTTGCCGATGGTTTTAATGGTTAGTGACTTGCCGGCATAATACTTCGGATTAAGTTGCAGGGTAATCTGATCAAAAATCGGACTCCCAATCTGGTACTGCGGATTGGCCTCTGTGCCGCCATTCATCTGGAACAGGCCGATTTTGTACAAAACAGCAAGAGTTCCCATTAAACCCTGGTCTTCATCGCCATTGTATCCGGTCGAAGTGGAGAGTCCGCTGAAGGCCGCATTGACAACCTCGCGCGACCAGTATTGTGTCAGTCCAGGTTTCCCCAATAGGTGGAAAACAAATGCAGTTTGGATGGAAGGTTCGTTGCCGTAATTGATCGGGATTCGGCTGTACTCGGGATGAAGCTCCTTGCTATGGGAGGTGCCTGAGGTAAATCCCAATTTTTTCGCTTCGGTAAATGAGGTCTCGAGTTTGGCAATGGCGGCTTCGTTGCCCCCCATTAGTTTGGCCAGTCCGGGGAGATCCTGCGGAACAAACCAGGTGGCCTGAGCACTGTTGGACTCGACGAATCCCTGATTGACCGCGTAAGGATCGAAAGGTGTCAGCCACTTGCCCTCCACGTTTTTTGGACGGATCCATCCTGTTTCGGGATCGTAAAGATTCCGGTAGTTTTGTGATCGTTTGATGAAATAGGTGTAATCATCCTTGTGTCCCAGTGCATTCGCCATCTGAGCGAGGGTCCAGTCCTGGTAGCCATATTCGAGCGTCATCCCGGCTCCGGACAAATGAAATCCATTGCTGCGTTCAGGAAGTGGAAAGGGGACGTAGCCCTTTTCGATGTAGTATTTGAGTCCGCCGCCAACTGCAGTGGCATGTTCGTAACCCGCTTTTTCCATAATTCCACCGGGCATGTGGTTTTTCTTCAGGGCCTGGTAAATCTCCTCCGGATTGTCTTTGACGATCCCCTTCTGGTAAGCACTTACGACGAATGGGGTGGTTGAAGCGCCTACCATGACGAAGGTATAATTGCCTCCTGCCGGACCGCGGGGAATGAGTCCGCCATCTTTGTAATACTGCATCATCGAGCGGACAAACTCTTCGGCAATCTCAGGATAAATCAGGCACCACAAGGTGTTCAGGGTCCACTGGGCACCCCAGAATGCGTCAAAATTGTACTGATTGAAGAGCGGTTTTGCGGCTTTGTCCAGGGGAATTTGTTTCACAAGAAACTTGCTGCCGGTATTGTCGGGATAGGCTCCGTTCACATCGCTGATGGTGCGGCGGCCAAGAATCGAGTGGTAAAGATCGGTGTAGAAACGCCTTTGTTGCTGCAAGGTTCCTCCCTGAATTTTGATTCTGGACAGCATGCTGTTCCACTCTTCCAGCGATTCCGTGACGGTCTTGTCGAAGTCCCAGTCTGGCAATTCAGTTTTCAGATTGATGGCGGCATTCTCTTCCGAAGTATAAGAAATGGCCGCTTTCATCAGCAATTCTGCTTTGGCCGGAAGATCGAAATTGACCAGGTAATTGCCGGTCTTAGGGTCTTTGTCGATGGAAGCGATATCCTTGTTGAATTGAATCTGGAAGTAAACGTTGAAATCTTTCGGTCTGCGTCGGGTGGGTGTATTGACGAGGCTACCCTGTAACGACCGCGGACCGGTTTTTTGGAGCTGTCCGTCTTTGATGATGCAGGGACCCAGTTCGCCGTTGAGGTTGATTAGGATGGAAGGCTTCGATTTTTCGGGAAAAAGATAACGATGAAATCCGACTCTGGAGGTGGCCGTCATTTCTGCCTTTACACCGTACCTGTCGAGGAAAACCGAGTGATAGCCTGGTTTGACAGTTTCGGCGGCATGGGAGTATTTTGAAAAGAAATCAGCAAAGAGGGTGGACTTGTTTTCTGTGGTCACAGTTACGGGCATTACGGACAAGCCGGATAGCTGCCACTCATGGATGTGACTGAATCCCTTGATGGTGTCAATTTCGGGGTGGTATCCTGCACCCCAGTCGCCGTTGGTTTTTGTATCCGGAGTAAGGTTGACCATTCCGAACGGCCGGCTGGCCGATGAGAAGAAGATCCAGCGTGAATTTTCGCTGTCGAGTTGCGGGTAAACCAGATCGACAGGCTTGGGTTGAGCTGCCAGCCGCGTAGTTAGTGCAAACAAGAACAGAATCAGAAGGGCGGCAATGGTTCTTCCTGAGATTCTTCCTAAAGCTATTAATGACTTTTTTTTCATGGTTTGATAAATTATTGAATGTCAAGATTATAATTGAATACTCTATAAATGTGAATCACCATTTAGCTTGTTTACCACCGGCTTATTCATTTCTTCTGACCCTGAGATGACGAACTGATAAAACCCCTCAATCTTCTCAATGATAATATCTGCCGGATGCTGTAGACTGAGAATCACCTCTCCGTTTCTTCGCAGTTCGCTGAATCCGGTGGCAGCAAATTTTTGCAACCCTTTTACCGGATCGGCTAAAATGGCTGCGAAGCCAATGTATTTTGCCTCAAAGTTATTCTTCCCTGAAATGATCGAAAAAGAGGTAGAGCTTTGATTGCGCAAGGATTTGATGTCAGTGAAAACAATCGATCCATCCTCGTTTCTGCATCCGTCTTTGATGGCATTTTTTTCTATTCCAAGTTTGGGGATATCGCGGATGGAGAATTCCCTGACGACTGCTTTTTCATGGATTTTGGCCATACGGCCGGAGATATCTTCTCCTTTGAAATTATGTGTGGCGGTGCCTTCGATCATCAGTTTTCCTCCATTGTTCACAAACTCCTCCAGAAATTTTAAGACCGGCTCTTTGGCATATTGTGGGTAGAGAAAGATGACCGCATCGAACTTGTGTCCATTCATCACCGGCTTGTTGTCTGCGTCAAGTTTAAGTTGTCCGCTTGCAATCAGATCTGTCGGCACAAGGGCATTCCGGTAGCCGGCCTTCCAGATTTTGACTGCTTTTTCTTCAATTTTTAGTCGGTCGTTGATGTCGTATCGGCCTCTTGCGGATTTTTGCGGATACCAGTTTTGCAGTGCTTCGTTGCCAAAGATGACCAGCAATTTTATTTCGGGAAGCGCAGGATTGAACCGGTTCATCAGTCGGGCGCAGTTCTCTACCGGATTGATGGCATTGCTCGCTTCCGGCAATTCGAGGCCAAGACCCCATTGTCTGTCGTTGAAAGCGTGGTAAAAAGTTCGGATACCGTACCGCAAATCGGTGAAGGTTTTGTCCGTGAACCGCTTAATCTTGCCATCGTAATACATGTTGTACATGGCATTTTCAGGGTACGACATGGCGATTCCCATTTGTGTCGGGGTCGGCGTTTTCTCGTCGGTGAAACCATATTCGCGGGGAATCGACCACCATTTTAGTCCGGTAGCCCAGATCTCATCGTTAACCAGTTTATTATGGAAAGTGTTGTGGGCGGCGATAAGACAATTCGGTCCGTACACTTCTTTGCCTCTTTTATACATGGCATCTTCCACGTGCATGGCACCTTCGCGCATCAGGTTCATATAGGTATTGATGGCTTTCATCCTGATTTCCGGCTTTCCCGCAGGGGCGTACCGCATGTTAAACAGCGTCTGAAAAGCCGGCTTCCCTGTTCTGGCTTCGAGTTCTTTGGCCATGGGGAGGGAGTAGCTTCTTAGCCGGAAGTTGCCTAATTTGAACATCATCTTCCAGGGAGGAATAATCTGTGCGTTGCCATATTCGTCAAGCATCACGCCATCGAAAGGGATATCCGCATATGCATTGATGAAATTGACCACGCCGGCTTGCGCTTCCGGACTATGGTTGCTAACGGCATTGTAATAAAACTGAGCCATCACATAGGCTGTATACCCGCTCAGTTCAATTGGTGCCTTTATATTGACAGTGACGGTCTGATCTTTCACCGAAAAAGTGAAATCTGATATTTCTTTGCAGGAAGTCGGGTCATAAAAACCTTTGGCAGTTTTTTTAAAGGCAATAATTTTAAACACATCCTTTTTGAACGACCCACGTGACCTGACAAACTTCGCATCCATCGAACATTTCCCATTTCCGGAGCGATCCAGCGTAGTTTCAGCTTCAGCAATGAAGCGTTCAGTAATTTCCTCAGGTATGGGATTGGGTCGTTTGACATGGGCCCGGTACCCTACTTTGATGTTGCGCTTATGGGCTTTGGCGACAATTTTTTCCAGTACCGGATGCATGATCTCCAGGTTGTCTAAGCTACACCCATCACGGGCATCGAGGTAGATAAAATCGAAATGAGATTTGTCGATCATGTTATCCAGATCCTTCAGATATTGATCATTCACGAGTATTTCCGGTGTCAAAAACCAATAGGCAATCTGCGGATGGTTGCTGTTTTCGAAATCGGAAACATATTTGATGTCCTGATTCTGCTGGGCAAGTAAAATGGTGGAGACAGAAAATGCCAGTATCAGAAAAATGAATAATAGGAGTTTCTTCATTATTGATCTTCTTATGTAACTTGTTTTAAAATATGACACAGAGTGACACAGAGTGTTCACAGAGATCCACAGAGTCAGGAAAAACATTCTAAGCCTCAGTGTAACTCTGTGCTTCTCTTTCTTCCTCTGTGTAATATCATTCTTGCCTCAAATTCTGCAACCTTGCCATGGCGGTGGCAGCCCATAGAACGGCGGCTTGACCGTGATAATTTCCGGTATGTCTGGGCCGGGTGAGGTAATGTTTCTTCTTGTTTTTGGCATTGGTTCCAACACAAACATCTCTGACGGCTCCTTTTTCATTGACATATCCGGCAAGTGCTTCCCAGCTTTTTTGCACCGGACCGGCGTATTGATCCCATGGTAGCCAGCCTCTCTGCAGACCTGTCGCCATGGCATAAAGGAACATGCCTGTACACGATGATTCGGCAAAGCTGGAAGGGTCGTCAAGCAATTGGTGCCACATGCCATCTTGACCCTGAAATCCCAGAAGGGCTCCCATCATATCACGGTAGGCTTTCATGAGCGGCTTGTAATATTTGTTGTCTTCGGGAAGCATAGGCAGCACTTCTGCCATGGCTGCAGCTGCCCATCCATTGCCTCGTCCCCAGTAAAACGGGGCATCATCGCGGTGGTAAAACAGTCCGTTGGGCCGCTGAAGCTTTTCACAATATGATACCAGCTGTCGGGCGGCTCTGTTCAGATAAAGCGTATCCTTCAATGATTTATATGCCAGAATTTGAAGTGATCCAACCATGTACATATCGTCGACCCAGAAGCGGGTATAGGTTGAAAGTCCATCGGGCCGGACGGTTCTGTATTCGTCATCGGCAAGGAGTTTTCCTTTTTCGAGATACTTTTTATCGCCCGTTTGGCGATACATTTCAAGAGGCCAGATACCGAACACGTTGTAATCTACGTGCCCGATGTGGTTTTTGCGGGATCCTTTGTAAAACGGAGTATAACCATTCCTGATGGTTTCACTGATGCCCGGATCGTGAATGGCTTCGGCGAAAATCAGGCTGCCATAATAGGTACAGACTTTCTGGTAACGCCAGCCAAATCGTTGGTCTGTGATGTAATTGACAAGCTTTTTTCCGACTTGGGAAGGCTGGGTCTTGAGTTGCAGTTTCAATTTCTGTTGAGGTTGGGCCTCAACAGAAATTGAAACTGCAGAGATTAGAATCAGTAATATAATCCGGATAGTTGAATTTAGTGGCATAGCGTTATTTTTTGTTTATGTTTTCCGGTGGAAGTTTCTCTGCTTAATTAAAGTCTCTTTTTAACTTGTTAAAATCCAGTAACAATGACTTTCCGTTGAAGGAAAACGTGATTGTTTCGGCTTTCTTCTCTGATTTGCACCAGGGCGAGTCGTACCGCAGGTAGTCTGTATTGATGAGCTTTCCGTCGACAAAAAAATCTGCTCCAAAAGTTAGCTTGAAATTTCTGCCCTTCGAGAGATAGTTCAATTCAAGATTCTTTGGATCGAAGGTCAGTGAATTTTGTTGGATTCTGCTGCAAAAATCACCAAACGAACCATCTTCATCTTTTGATCCGGCTTCAGTAATCCAAAATGATTGCTTTCCTTTCTGTATCAGGTTATCCGTCGAATTTTCCCTGAAAGTTAGTGGATTTGCACCCACAAAAGCGCAATAGGTGTCGCCCTTTTTGCCCATGGCATAGTTGCCGGATACGAAGGTGCTGTCGAATTGCTCCTTTGGAAAGTACGCATGGGTATAATCCAGCAGGGCAATTTCCATCAGGCCTTTTTTTGCCGGAGTGTTGTAAATGGACAGACTCACATTGCCATCTTGCGCTACATGAGGGAAATGTCCGTAACCCACCCAATAGTTGGGCGACTGACTATTCTTCTCCTTCTCAAGCGCGGGGTGGGTATGGAAAATGCTGAAATTGTTGCCTACGTTCATCCCGGCTACGTGCTGCTGGTCGCCATAGGTTCCAGGGTGGTGATTTTGGACAGAGTAGAGTGAGTAATTTCTGGTTTTATAGGTGTAGGTATTTCCTTTTTGGATGGCAACCCCATTGGTTTGAGGATCCACCAAACGAATCAGGAGTGGTTCAAGGTGAAGCCATCTGAGTAGGGTAAAATTCAACATTTTCAGATCGGTCAGAAAACTGTTCGTGAACATGTTGTTGGTTCTGACATGCGACAGGGTATTCCGGATCGCTTCGTCATTCGAAAATGCCTCCATGCCCCATTGCATCATCATGCTCCTGTTGTCGGTTCCGTAATATCCTTCCTTTTTCAGTTCTGAAATATCCAGTCCGTTGCTTTGCCTGATAACCACATTGCCGGTATCCTTTGCTATCTCTCGAATGACCGGAGGAAGCGAATACTTTTTGCTTGTCACAAATCCATACATCAACCCCGGTCCTAACTTCTCGCCATTTCCCCAGAAATAGTTGGTCAGTCCGCCGAGGGTTGACCTCGGACCGCCTTTGCGGTTTCCTTCGTAAGCCCTTCCGCTCACGGAAATAAACATGTTCTTTGTATTTTGAGCGGCCACATCATAGAGCAAAAGATCCATGATGATCTGCATTTTCCTCGAGATCTCCTCCTCGCCGGCCAGATCGATCAGGTTGATCATTCCGCCGATATCTTCAACGTAATAAACGTTCGAATAATACTCGATAAACCCGTATTTCCAGCGCATCTCCATCCAGTCGAGGACTCTTTGACGGGCTTTGTCCATGTGTTGCTTTCCGGTTAAGCCACTTTTGGGGAAGAGCGTATCCGGATATTTTTGTCCGACGAGGTATTCGGCCGAAGCAAATAGCACCTGGTGGTTTTCGCTCCAGTAGCACATCGAATTCTCGCCGGGTTCATCCCACCAGTACCTGAAATTCAGGAGGCTTTTATCGATTTTGGCCCTTGTGGCTGCAGGAATTTTATCGTCAAATTCATACAAAATCCGGATCAGGTTTACCAGGTCGAAATCGGAACAATCGTACTGGCTATCGATGTATTCCAGGGTACCGTCCAAACGGCTCCAGTCGATATTGGCTACCCCATTTGCCAGATCGTGGTACACTTGATTTTGCTCTTTTCTAATGTTCTTCTCCGGTCGTTGGGGGAGTGGTTTATAGGAAAAAATCCGAATCAGGTCAATGACTACTGTTACCAGGATAACCATCCCGATAAGTAGAAAGAGGCGCGACCATTTGAATTTAATTTTAAAGATTGGATGCATGTAGTGTTGATTTTTTGGTGCGAATAATGCTGATTAAAAGTATTTAATTCCCGCTAATTAATGGCCAACGGTCAAAATCCCTGTCGAGTGGTTTCCCGTCGACAGACTTTATTACCCACTTGTCTTTGGGAGCGTCTAAATCAAAATCAATTTTACAACCTGCCGGAAACTGGAATTGAGATTTCAATATCTCCGGATTAGGGTTCGCCTCCATCAATCTTTTGACGAGCACTTGCGGATTTTGATTTCCGAAAATTACCAGGATTCCCAGGTCGGGTGTAGAGTGAACTGCTATCATCAGACTATCCTTTGTTTGGAAAATATTCCATGCCTCATTTACAGCCACCGGCTTAAAACCACTCGGAACGGATACCGGTCCGGCGGCACAGGCGAAATTTTCAAATACACCGGTGTTGTTCCATTCCTTGAAATCGGTTCCGGGACCAGCCAGGTGAAATGTTTGAGAGAGATGCCCGGCATGATCATTCAGGAAGAGCGTAATGGGTCGGGCAACGATGATGGAGCGTTCTCCCCGGTTGACTCCACCTGCTGAAATAAGGAATTTCTCTCCTGCCGAATAGATTTCGGGAGAAGATTTTGGTCCATGGCCGAGTTTGACGAAATACCCATTCACCTTGTCAAAGATTATTTCAACGACTTTATCAGCCGGCCGATAGGGCATGATGGCACCCATCAGTGCATGGACCTCCCCGCTGCTGATATCTTTGTCATAATCCGAAACCGGCGAAAAACTCAGCCAGGATTTCATGAAGATGGATTGGTAATCGGTGGTAATTTCTTTGATCCCGGCCTTCTCATACCTCCGGCGCATTGGAGGATAATGCTTAAGCTGATAACTTCCCAGAGCATAAGTCCAGTTCATATAATCCAATACCTTGCGGGCTTCTACCTTCAGTTTATCTGATCCAAATGCTTCTAAGTTTAGCAGTGCCGTGATGGTATAGCCGATATATGGCAATGAATTGAATTCATACAGACCGTTGGTTCTCATTTTGTTCATAAAGACCAACAATTTTTCCTCCATGCCATTCTGCAGATTGTCATATTTCTGATCGTTGCTACCATGGTTCATCAGCCACCGGTTTTTCAGGTAGCGTGAACCTTCCGTCATGAGGATATGATTTTCGGTCTCCGGTGCCAGACCCAAAGTCCGGGGAGCGGTAGAGCGAAATTTGTTGCCTTCTTCCGTCAGGAGAACTTTCAGCAGATGCTCTTTTGTTTCCGGATAAAGCAATGCCGGCTGGTCGCCAAAAAGATAGAGGATGGTGGTATAAATGGTGATGGAAAAATCGTAGTCGCCTTTTTTGTTCAGTGCCCATGAAGAACCGGATATGCCCCAGGCAGTCAGCTTCATGATGGTTTTGTTCACCTCCGGAATATCTTGTTTCATCCAAAGTTTGGCCAGTAATATCCTGGGTACATTGCCTTTTCCATCAAGATTTTTATCTGAAATGGCTTTTGCAGCCCATTGATTGCAAATGCTGTCGGCAAAAGCGGACTTTGTTTTCCAAATTATTGTCCTTGCTGTTGGGATAGCTATATTTCCGGGAAGAAGATTGGCAGTACTACTCTGATACCCTCCGAAAAGTCTGGACGCCAATTGCTCATTGCTGAACAAAAGTACCAAAGACAAGATTCCGACTGCAATCAAGATTCGTTTTACACTTTTCCTCATTTGGAGTTATTGTTTTTATTCAGGTTCCATATTTTTAAATTCCGGTACCTGAAGTGGGTCCATTTCATTTGACGGAAACCGATCTTCCCGTCCTGAAGAACCGGTCCGTATTTCTTACTATCATCGGTCCAGTCGATGATTTTGCGATCATCGACCCACATCATTATCCTGGCATCATCTTTCACCAGTCTGAGTTTGTGAACGGCAGTTGATTTCACCGGAATCCCGGGCTCTTTTTGTTGTACCAGATTAAATCCGCTGTTTTTCCGCAGGTGCGATATTTCCCTTCCCGGATCATCCCTTCCGTTGGCATAGTAAGAGATATGGTAAGAATTCAGATATTTGCTTTTGGTGTATTGGTCAAAGGTCCCATCTCTTTTTGGGAAGGAAGGGTCAAAGATATCCTCTCCTTTTTTCCCTTTAGCCGAAAAGAAAATGATGCACAATCCTGCGTTGGTTTCCAGATCCTGAGCCTCCCATTCTGCCATAAAACTGGCCGGAAAATCTTTGGGACACCAGAAAACATGGTGGAATTTTTCATCAGGCGAATACATCTCCATCCAGCCTTCTTTGAATTCGATGTTTCCCGGGCCCTCCATGATCCAGTCGGATACCTCCTGCTTTGATGACAGTGGATTATCATAGAGCAGGTCGCCTTTCCTGAAATCAGGATCCTGCGCTTTGGAATGAAAAACTCCCGACAATAATAGGATTACTAGAGGCAGTAATATCTGGGTCCTTGGGTTTCTCATTGGATTGGTTTTATCGGATTAATATTTGTCCGTTGACCCCAGCTATTCATTTTCTCCGGATTCATTGGCAAGTCCGAAACCACAAAGGTTTTCTGTTTTTTTCCTGAATAGAGTACTATCTCTTCTCCTTTTTTCAGATCTAATTCAATCAGGCCATTTTTGCTGCTTATTTTTGCAGTTTTTGACCCAACAATGTTAATTTCTCCTACTAAATCTGACTTGATCCGGCAAGCTTCTCCGGCCAGACTTTTTACGTAGATGAACTCTGTCTTTCCCCCTTTCCTGACGGCACTTACCAGGAAAGCCCCTTCGGCAAGAAGGTTGTGAAAGGCAGCATCTTTCCATGTTGAGGGCATAGCAGGAAAGATACGAATCGTTCCGCCCCAGTCCTGAAAAATCATGTCCAGCATGCTTCTGGAAGCAGAGATGGGTGACTCAAAAGTCGGATTTTCGCGTTCGCTGTACAAAGTATTTTGTGTGGCTGTGGGGATTCTTTCTTTGGATGGCGGAACGCCAAATCTTGGAAGAAGCTCTAGTGATCTGTCGAGCCATTTCAGGGCGTTGTCACCATCGCCAAGAGCGGCCCAAAGCGATGAGGCCCCGGAGAATTTGTAGATGCAGTTGTCGCCATCCAGATCCGTAAAATGCTGAATGGATTTTTTCATCAATGGGATGCGTGCAGGTTGGTTATCTACATTCAGGTCATACAACGGAAATATACCAAAGAGATGGCTGTAATGCCTGTGCGGCTTGGCAAAGGGAACATCTTTTCCGATCATAATACCATTTTCACCTATGTTATAATCCTGCATATTTGCCAGCATCTCCTTCCAGCGAGGAACCAATGGATCGACAATCTTCAGCCGTTCGGCGGAGGCAATCAGGGTTTTGAATCCCCAACGGGCCAGGGCAATATTCAGGCTGGTCTCCTTTGCATTTCCGTATTCATCGGAGTAGGTATAGGGGATGTGGTACTTGCCGTCTTCACCTTTAAATAGGATTCGCATATAGACATTGAAAGCGCGACGCATAAGCGGATACACGGAATCCCGCAGTTGCTGATCGTCCATGGCCCGTCGGTTGTGAAGAAAATACATCTGCATCAGCCAGGGGAGGACAATAATGTTCAGCCCCTTGTCGTTGTTTTTGTCGTCCGATAGAAACAGGGGTGCGTTCAGGTCATCGTATTGTACAGGATTCCGGATGCCGGCACAATCGTTGCGAAATGCCTCCGGGACATTTTCGATCATCTGTTCTTTGTGCCGTTCGAGCAGACCAAATAAATCCGCTTCCATATCCCGGTGATTGGTAAGGCCAAAAGTGTAATAGGTAAGCTGAACATTCAGGTTCATCCAGAGCAGTGGCCACGCGGTAGGTATGAACCACGGTCCCAGGAGATCAATCACCGGTTTGCCGGGATGTGTGGCACTGGCCAATTTGTACAATTGGATCCAGTAGAAGCTTTCAAGCCTGGCATCCGGGAAAGTTGCAAAGCTGGCCTGATAATAGTTGTGCCACCAATCGCGATGCGATTTTTCGATCTCTGCCATTGCTTTCTTTTGTCCGGCTTTGATAGTTTCTACTCCATCAATGGCAGAACCGGCAGCAGGTTTTCTGTACTTGCCCCATCGGTTGGCAACCGTTACCAAAACGGTGCGGGAACCATCGGGATTGTTGGTATCACTCCAGGCTGTGGCATAGTCATCGCCCATCAGCAACGGCTGCGTAACTACTTCAATACCCTCCATTTTTTCGGTACGAAAAGGTGGATTTTGTTCGTAGGCGACATTCAACTCCAGTCCCATGGCTCTCTTGGCAATGTATCTTGCACTCTGGGCCAGCTGGGGCCGCAGCGCGAATTTTGCATCTTTTTCCTTGCCCGTTGCTTTTGACGTAACCACGATAAGTTCATCCCCGGAAGGCACAAAGCAGCGAAATGAAAGGGTACCGGCAGTGGTGGTCAGTTCTCCCCTGATTTCGGCATTCCATAGGTCGTTGCGAAGATGAACAGCTGTAATTTCCCCGATGGGAGTCAGCAAGAGCTGGCCAATTGGTAACCTGGAGGTCTCGTAAGCGCTGGATGTTTTGGTTCGGTGATCGTACACATCTGTTCGGCCAATTTCGAAGCGCAGGGTGTTCGGCACTGCATCATCTTTGAAAACTATTGTCCCCAGCAAACCATTCCCCACAAATGCTCCGGCGAAATAATCATCGGGAATGCGATCCCAGAGCAGATCATGCTGCGCCATAAATTTTGGCCAGTTGACATTCATTTTCACCAATGATTTTTCCTTGCTATCCCGACCTACTGCATTTGTTGCACCTGTTATATGTGTTGCACCTGCTACTCCGAATGCACCTGATCTACCTGAAGCACTTGATGTCTCCGATGCAACAGATGTCCCACATGTTCCGGCTGCAATGAAAATCAGCAGTAAGGATATCAACTTTATCGTCTTTGTCATTTGGATATATTTTGGGCAACGGAAGCTATAAACTTAACCAGAAAAATAATCTTTTGAAAATGGGATAGCGCAATTTTTTGGGGTATCTTCATAAATACAAGTCGATAGTAATTCAAAAATCCCTCATAGCCCAATCAGCTAATTATTAAAAAT
>CAIRSO010000154.1 GCA_903881215.1 uncultured Bacteroidia bacterium | reverse complement strand
ACAAAATTTTCCCTCGGAAAGAATACCATATCCGATTTGAAATGTACCGCTAAAATTATGCCGATTATTACTTCCTGGAAGCACTCAAACGGAAAAGAGATTTGGAAAAGATTGCAAAACCATCCAATTGATTAATTTCGATCCACTGATTATCCAATAAGAACCATGAACAACTCCAAACTACTTTCTGCATTAGGTCTCTGTTCTGCAGGTTTAATGCCTGTCGCACAAGGTCAGACTCCCTCAAAACAGCGTCCCAACATCATCTACATCATGTCAGACGACCATGGCTATCAAGCTATCGGTGCTTACGGCTATGGTCTCAACAAGACACCAAATATTGACAGGATCAGCCATGAAGGTGCCATATTTACACGCGCATGTGTCACAAATTCCATTTGTGCTCCAAGTCGGGCTGTAATGCTGACGGGAAAACACAGTTTTGTCAATGGGAAAGTTGACAACATGTACCCATTCAACTGGGATCAGGACAATTTCCCTAAACAACTACAAAAGGCAGGTTACCAAACTGCTGTGATTGGTAAAATTCATCTTGATGGACTTCCCCAGGGATTCAATTACTCAATGGTATTGCCGGGCCAGGGACAATATTACAATCCCGACTTTTTAATTAATGGTGTAAAGACCCGAATAGAAGGGTATTGTACAGAAATTACCACTCAATATGCCTTGAAATGGTTAAGTGAGATGAGGGATAAAACCAAGCCCTTCTGTTTGTTATATCACCAAAAAGCACCTCATCGGAATTGGTTGCCTGCTCCAAAATATCTCAATTTATTCGATGACACAACTTTTATCCCTCCAGCAAATTTTTACGACAATTATGAGGGTAGAGGAACTGTGGCCCATACCCAGGAGATGAAAGTTGACGGACATATGCAATGGGGACATGATTTTAAACTGATTGTGGATCCTAATGGCGACAGTACCAACTTTGTGCCTGATCTTATGCGAATGAATTCCAGACAGCGTACAGATTGGATGAATGCTTATGAGGCAGAAAACCAGGCTTTTCTGAAAGCCAAGTTATCTGGCAACGATTTGGCAGTGTGGAAGTATAACCGTTACATCAAAGATTATCTTAAATGTATTCGGTCAGTGGATGATGGTGTAGGAGAACTTCTGGATTATCTTGACAAAAACAATCTGACTGAAAATACTATTGTAGTATATACATCCGACCAAGGTTTTTACCTGGGTGAACATGGTTGGTTTGACAAGCGCTTTATGTACGAGGAATCATTCCGCACTCCATTGCTGATCCGTTATCCGAAGGAGATCAAGCCAGGGACAAAGATCGACGAACTGGTTCAAAACCTCGACTTTGCTCCAACTTTTCTGGATTATTGCGGAGTAGACATTCCTAAGGAAATGCAAGGTGAATCATTCCGGAAACTGGTTTCGGGTCAGACAGGTGAATGGAGGGACGCCGTTTATTATACATACTACGAGTATCCGTCAGTTCATATGGTTAAACGGCATTACGGTGTGGCAACCAGTCGTTACAAATTGATGCATTTCTATTATGATATTGATGAATGGGAGATGTATGACCTGGAGAAGGACCCACAAGAAATGAAGAGTGTGTACAACGATCCTGCCTATGCCGGAGTGCAAAAGATGATGCACAAAAGACTCACCGAACTGCGGGCTAAATATGGTGACTCGGATGCCAATGATCAGAAATTTATTAAAATGTTTCTTGAAGGTTTGAAGAAAGGTGTAGGGAAAGAATAGTTGGAATTTGTGATTCTGTGTTATGATTTCTTGCAGAATTAAAACACGCCAGGAAATCCGCCAGGATTTCCGACAACCAGTATCAACCAGTGGAAAATAAAAAGTGCAAATGACAACCAGTGTTAACCAGTATCAACCAGTGGAAACTCAAAATGGATTAGACCTCCCACTCATAATCAGGGGGTCGTAGGAGTTTGCCCTACTGGGACCACCCTCAGAATCAAACACTTACAAGGTCGACTTGTAGGTGTTTTCTTTTTTATGCCAGGAAGACGCCAGGATTTGGGGGAGTTTGGGGGTTTACGCTGAAAAAATCAGCACCGAAGTTCGTTTAAATTTAAACGAATTAAAAGCAGATTAACTCAGATTATCTTATTGCCAATACATATCGCTGAATCCACAAAAGATTAAGATTTTTCACCGTATTGCAAAATTATTGTATGAATCTCAGTTCTAATTTCCGGAATAATATTT
>CAIRSO010000153.1 GCA_903881215.1 uncultured Bacteroidia bacterium | reverse complement strand
CTCGCCACAGTGTTTTTGTTCGCGTGTTCCTCTCCCGTAAAAAACGATCCTATGCAAAAGACCAACTTGCGACCAACCGAAAGCAGTATCCAGGCTGCCATTGATTCTCTGACAATCAAATTTGGCGAGGCCAATTTAACTTCCATTAAAAAAGGTGTAAAACATGCAGCCTCTCTTTGGACAACCTTTGATGGAAATGACAAGGATTTTATCAGTTTCTGCGCAAACAATTTTATTGGAGATCCTAAAAGTAAAACTTTGCTTTGTGATAAATTATCTGCCTATTTTGAATCACTCGGCGGCCATTTCAATAAAATAACTTTGGACCTTCGGAGAAATGTCGATTTAAACAATGGAGAACTACTTGAAATCGACAAAATCTTTAGTGGCTATTCTGTTGGAGCCCACCTACAAGACGATCTGTATAACAATAAGATAGCCTTTGTTGTAGCACTAAATTTTCCTTATTACAGCCTGGAGGATAAAGAACGTGAAGGGAAAAGTTGGAGTCGTGAGCAATGGGCTGCAGTTCGATTGGGTGACCAGTTTGTTTCCCGAATTCCGGCAGAGGTAAATCAAGCAGTTGCGAAGGCAGAAGCAGAAGCTGATCTGTATATTTCGGAATACAATATACAGATGGGTTCCTTGCGCACAGAGGAGGGCACTCAGCTCTTTCCTGATAAGATGTCGTTGTTGTCGCACTGGAATCTCAGGGATGAAATCAAAGCTGATTACGCTGACAAAGATAAGGGACTGATCAAACAACAAATGATTTATCAGGTAATGCAACAAATTATCGGACAGCAAATTCCTTCAAAAGTCATCAACAACCCTGCCTTTATCTGGAAGCCGTATTCAAATCAGGTGCTTGAGAACGACAAGGTTATTGTTGCGACAGCAGAGCCAAACAACAGATACCAGCAGATACTCAATATTTTTCATGCTCAGCAGGCTATTGATCCCTACGAACCGGAAATGAACACCTTCATTAAGCGTAAATTTTCAGGTGAAATGGAGATTCCGGTTGAGCAGGTTGAAGCACTCTTTTCAACTTATCTCAAATCACCCCAACTGATTAAAGTTGGGCAGATTATCACGAAACGTCTTGGAAGAAATTTGGAACCATTTGATATTTGGTATGATGGATTCAAAGCTAGAAGTGAATTTCCCCAGGAGCAACTCAACGGACTCACCACCAAAAAATATCCGGATCCAATGGCATTTGAAAAAGACATGCCAAATATGCTGGTTAAATTGGGATGGAGCAAAGAACGGGCATCCTACCTTGCTGATAAAATTGTGGTTGATCCTGCGCGAGGCTCCGGTCACGCTTGGGGTGCCGGGATGAAAGGTGAGAAAGCCCATCTGCGTACGCGTATTGCTGCTACCGGAATGGACTACAAAGGGTATAATATTGCAGTTCATGAATTTGGTCACAATGTGGAGCAAACCGTGTCACTGTATGATGTGGATTATTTTATGCTCAATGGCGTGCCAAATACAGCTTTTACTGAGGCATTGGCATTCATTTTTCAAAGCCGCGACCTCTCTCTTCTGGGCTTATCCGGACAGAGCAAAGACCAGAAAATCTTGAATACCATTGATGCATCGTGGACTTTAATGGAAATAATGGGTGTGGGATTGGTTGACATTCATACCTGGCAGTGGTTATACAGTCATCCGGATGCAACATCCGAAGAGCTTAAAAATGCTGTCATTCAAATTTCCAAAGATGTTTGGAACAACTATTTTGCAGCTATTTTTGGAATCAAAGATCAGCCAATTCTGGCTATTTATTCACACATGATATCAAGCCCTCTTTATCTGGCAGCATATTCCTATGGTCAAATAATTGAATTCCAGATCGAAGATTACCTGAAAGGAAAACAGTTTTCCAACGAAATTGACAGAATTTACAAGCAAGGCAGATTGATTCCACAAATCTGGATGGAAGGGGCAGTTGGAAACAAGATATCTGTTGATCCTATTTTAAAACAACTAGATGAAGTACTGGTCGAAAAATGAAGAACAAACATAAATTCAAGAAAATAGACGTTCACAAATTTGTTCCAAGGGCTTCGGATAAAAATACACCTCCTGGAACAGTCCAGTACTTTGGTATTCCCCGCATCGAACAGCCTGTTATTAAACTCATTGAATACGATGATGACGAAGCGGCAGAATACCTCATTGATGAACCTGATCAGATAAAAAAATTTCTGCTGACAGATAGAATTAAATGGATCAGTGTCGCAGGGGTTCATGATATTGAGATAATTTCTCAACTTGGAGAGATATTTCAAATCAATCAGTTGGAATTGGAAGATCTTTCCAATACTACCCAACGACCCCGGATGGAAGAAAGGGAGAACTACATTTTCATGGTATTCAAGGCGTTAATTGTAGATCCAATAGACAAGGATGTCTCCATTGAGCAAGTGAGTCTAGTGCTTGGCAACAATTATGTCCTTTCATTTCATGAAACAGAGCCAAAATTGTTTGAAACGCTTCGCACCCGAATTCTTACAGGCAAAGGAAGAGTAAGGAAAATGAAAAGTGATTATCTCGCATTCGTTCTGGCGGATATTATGATTGATCAATATTTCGTCATTCTTGAAGACATTGGAGATACCATAGAGGGTATTGAAAGTGAGTTAATCAGAAATCCCGGTAGTGCCAATCAGGAAGCTATCTACCGCATGAAGCGAAGGTTGGTTTATGTCAGCAGAACAATATGGCCTGTCAGGGAACTAGTCAATGAAATGGAGCGTTCGGATCACACATTGATCCATGAAGAGAGTCGCATTTACTTTAGGAATATTTACGATCACACTGTTCAAATTATTGAGACTCTGGATAGCTTGAGAGACCTTACCTCAAGTATGATGGATCTGTATCTTTCCAGCGTAAGCTTGAAATTGAATGAAATCATGAAAGTACTCACCATTTTTTCCGCACTTTTTATTCCTCTGACTTTTTTCGCAGGCGTTTATGGTATGAATTTCAAGTATTTTCCTGAATTAGGATGGCAATGGGGATATGCCATGTTCTGGGGGGTATGCATCATTGCAACCATTGTAATGCTGTTCTATTTTTACAGAAAGAAATGGCTGTAGTAAGAAATGATGAATGATAAGTGTGGAGTACTTAGAGTACTTAGAGTTTGGAGTACTTAAAGAAAGGAACCGCAGGGGTGGCCTTATGTGGTAGTCCGATTATTAAGTAGCAGGCAAATAAAAAAATATACATTTGATTATAAGTAGTTTATGGAACACGATATGAAGCCAATAGTTACAGCTCTTTGCTCGTTTGGTATGTCAGGGCAGGTATTTCACGGACCTTCCTTAAAGGTCTTGCCTCAGTTTAAAATTCACAAAATAATCGAAAGAAATCTACGAATTTCTGAGAGATTTTATCCGCAGGCTACTATTGTAAAAGATTTTGAAAAGATTTTGCATGATCCGGTTGTCGAATTGGTTATTGTAAATACCCCGGATTATCTTCATTTTGATATGGCAAAAATGGCGATGGAGGCAGGCAAACATATTGTTGTCGAAAAGCCCTTTGCCAAAACAAGTGAAGATGCAATTAAACTAATCGACATTGCAAAGCGAAACAATGTTTTGATGACTGTGTACCAGAATCGTCGCCTTGACGGCGGATTCCTAACTGTTCAGAAGGTCTTGGAAAACAAGCTATTGGGTCGTATAGTCGAATATGAATGTCATTATGACAGATACCGCAATTTCATTCAGGATGGATCGTGGAAAGAGGATGGTGATGAACGAACCGGTGTCCTTTTCAATCTTGGACCACACATTGTTGATCAGGCATTGGTACTTTTTGGCAAACCGGATGCTGTAACCGCGCATCTTTCAGTTCTACGGACAGGAGGCAGAACGACTGATCATTTTGACATTCGACTTCATTACAAAGGATTTGACGCTACGCTACGTTGTTCATATCTTGTTAGGGAGATGGGGCCTCAATTTATTGTTCATGGGACTGAAGGATCGTTCGTAAAAATGGCAACAGATCCACAGGAAGAAATGCTTAAATTAAACAGACTTCCGGATGAACCGGGCTGGGGTTCAGAGCCACCTCAGGATTGGGGTAAACTCAATACAAACATGAATGGGATACACTTCGAAGGAAAGCTGGAAACCATACCAGGAAATTACGCCAAATTCTATAGCAATTTGTATGAGGCCATTCGCAATGGAGGAAAAATGATGGTTCAACCCGAAGAGGCATTGATGACCATCCGCATTCTCGAAACGTGTCTGATCAGTAACAAGGAGCAAAGAACCATCAACTTCAGCTAAAATTGAGCCCATACGTAGATTTTCATACCCATCGGAATGCGCAAAATTCTGATGTGATATCAATTTACAACCTGATGCTTCACGAAAGGGTGGATCCTCCCATTGGTAGATATTCAGCGGGACTTCATCCATGGTTTGCTGATCAATATTCTACACAGGAAATCAATGTTATTCTGGAAGAATACGCTGGAGACCATAATATGATCGCCCTGGGAGAAACAGGACTTGATAAGAGTTGCCATATTCCTATGCAGATTCAACAGGATATTTTTGAAATTCACCTGAAAAACGCAGCTAAACAGAATAAGCCGGTTGTTCTTCATTGTGTAAAGGCCTGGGAGGAGATCATTGAGCAAACCTCACGCTTTTCGATGGCTAAGGTCTTGCATGGTTACAATGGGAGTGCTGAATTGACAAAGCGATTGTTGAATCACAATTTTCTTTTTTCAATTGGAACGGCAATTTTAAATCCAAGGGCGAAAATTCAAAGTGCCATTCAAACCATTCCTGTTTCTTCCTTATTCTGTGAAACAGACACTTTCGAATTACATATAGAGGAAATATACGCAGCGCTAAGCGACAAACTCCATGAAAATAAAGTGAAGTTTAAAGAAGCAGTATTCGCCAACTTTAGCAACTTACTAAGCCTGTGAAGCTTCAGTGTCTCCCCCGCTGTGTACCCTGGTCCAAAAAAGTGATATAATCAATACCTCTGCGTAAGTTGATGTATTAATCGGGAATTGAGATACCGTATAAACCAACAATATTTAGATAATTATGTGGGCCTCAAAATTTCAAAGTTTAATAAACACCTTTTTCCTGTAAAGAATAAGTGCCGGGATAAAATTTACCATGACAAAAAGCAATGCATAGATCATACTCCAAAACTGGGGAGAGAGACTTGAGCCCACGAATAAGGAGATAAAATGATCGTTCAAAGGTGCTCCGCTGATCTTAACTCCATAGAATAACAGTGCCAAAATATCTGCCAAAAAATATACTGCAATGGCATTTGCCCCAAAAATAAGTCCACCTTCCGTAAATTTATGAAAATCCAGAATATCGATCAAATAATAAAAGGTTCCTAGAAAAAGAGCCCCGGCACCAGAAGTAATCAATACAAAAGAGCTGCTCCAAATGTTTTCATTACAAGGAAAATGAAGGTTCCAGAGGTAACCTAAAATTAAGGATGTAAAACCACCGATCATCAAATAAATAACCTTGTCTCTCTTTTCATGATTTCCCAACAACATCCTACCGGCAAGCATTCCACTTATGCCTGTGACGAAGGAAGGAAAAGTGCTCAAAATACCTTCTGGATCCCAGGTCTTCTGCCACATGGTACCGGGCAGAAATTGAGTATCTATCCAGGCAGCAAGGTTGACCCCCGGCTCCAGCATTGGTCTGTCGTAACCAGGGGTTGGTATAAACAGCATGGCAAGCCAATAAGCCACCAATATGGCAAGTCCAATCCAGGCTTGCTTCTTCCAATCAGTATTAAGAAACACTACCGCACAAAACAAGAAAACGAGCGCAATCCGCGGTAGCGTACCGGTGTATCGAAGCTCGGCAAAATTAAAATCCGGTAAAAGATTGAGAAACAATCCAACCAGATAAATTTTCAGAGCTCGCCAAATAATTTTCTTGTACATCTCTGCTTTGGGAAGGCCCATTTCGAGCCTTTTGGAATAGGCAAATGCAATGGAAACTCCCACCACAAAGAGGAAAATTGGAGCAATTAAATCTGTGGGCGATAAGCCATTCCATTTTGAATGGTTTAAAGGAGCATAGGAAAATTGCTCACTCCCTGGAAAATTGACCAGTATCATGGCAGCTACCGTGAAACCTCGCATCACGTCTAATGAGATAAGTCTTTTTGTTACAGTCATCGTTAGTAGTTTTAAAACAGATTCGCTAATTTTAAAAAGAAAAATTGATTTTAATTCAATTGTTTATTATTTGTTTTTCAAATGTCAAATGGAAAACCCACATATTCATTTTCGGTTGGTCCCGACATGTCGGGATGGGTATTCCACCATAAAGTTAATCATCCATCTGTTTGTAAAAACAAATCAATTAAAATTTGGCTGAAGCAATTCTGAGTTCACTAATCTTCTTGTAATTAACTATTTAAAAAATTTTGAATGAATAAATTAATCTACTCATTACTAATATTCTGTCTTTCCGGCCTGTTTGTAGGCTGTATAAGTCCATCCTCGGATTCAATCCCGGGATCTTCCGATCTTGAAGTAAAATGGGAATTGGTAACAAACATGCACCAAGGTAAGAATCAGATCCTGGCTGCTTTTACAATCTTCAACAAGAGCAAAATGACTCTGGAAAACAAAGGTTGGGCCATGTTCTTTTCCCAAATGCCGCCAACTCCAATTGTGGAGGACTCCCTGCGTGTGGCAAAAGTGATCCACATTAATGGAGATTGGTTCAAACTGATTCCCGGTGAAAAATTTCTTTTGAAACCAGGTGACTCCATCCGAATCAACTATTGCGGAACCGGTTTTAACATCAAAAAAACAGATGCCGCCCTTGGAATGTATTTTGTTTTTTATGATTCCAACGACAAAGAGATCGCCATTGTGCCGGTTGGAAAACAGATCATTGGTGAATTTACACGACCTGAGCAGCTCAAGCGCGCACCAAATGACGAATCGATTGTCCCAACTGCCGAAAGCCGCTACAATGAAAATCTGTCACTCCAGCTACTTCCTCAGGAACAGCAACAATTAATTGTGCCATCACCTGTTTCTTTGAAGTCTGGAACTGACTCAGTAAGTATCGATAACAGTTGGACAATCTGTTATGAAGATGGATTGGCGATGGAAGCAAAATATCTGGGCAAAAAGCTAAAAGAACTCACAGAAAGTGATTTTAGTATTGAAATGAACGTGCCATCAAAATTTCCCGCTTTTACACTCAAAAAAGGATCACCTGATTTGAAAAGTAAAGAGTCCTATGAACTTATCCTAGATCCAAATAAGGGATTGAATATCAATGGTTTTGATGAAGCAGGAGTCTTTTATGGCATTCAAAGTTTTCTGGCTTCTCTACCGGTTAAACCTTTAAATCACGCTCATCTGCAACTAAAAACAACCTCTCTCAAAATTACAGACGCACCTAGATTTCCCTACCGGGGATTGCAATTCGACATGTCACGGAACTTCCAGTCGAAAGAGACTATTTTGAAGATGTTGGATATCATGGCTTTCTACAAGCTCAATTACTTTCTATTCTATTTTATGGAAGATGAAGGATGGAGAGTCGAAATTCCCGGATTGCCCGAGTTGACCGAAATCGGCAGTCGCAGAAAACATGGAAACCTGAGTGATCTGTCTCTGCATCCATCCTACGGAAGTGGTCCATTCGCAGATGAAAAGAGTGGTTTTGGAAGTGGCTATTTTACCTCTGATGAGTATGTTGAGATGCTGAAATTTGCCAAAGAACGCCACATTACAGTTATTCCTGTCATTAATTTTCCCGCACATGTGCGTTCGGCCATCAAATCGATGGAGTACCGATATCAAAAATTCATGAAAGAAGGGAAAGTAGCTGAGGCCAACGAATACAGATTGATTGATCCTGATGATACATCAAAATATATATCAGCACAGGGTTATCATGACAATGTGGTTTGTGTCGGACGAGAATCCATTTATCATTTTTATGATACCGCAGTGAAAGGAATTAAGCAACTTTACGAGAAAGCAGATGTCCCGATGGATATTTTTCACACCGGAGGTGATGAAGTGGCTACCGGATGCTGGAATGGTTCTCCAATGGTCAAAAAGTTGCTGGCCGATCATCCCGAAATCAAACCTGATGAAAAGAGCTTGCAGGCATACTGTTTCAGGAGAATTTCAGAGATTCTCAAAAATAATGGTGTCAAAGATATTGGTGGTTGGGAAGAGGCTGCGTTGGTCTCGGATGTAAATGGCAAACCTACTCCAAATTTCGAATTCGTTGGAAAGGGGCTCCTGCCCTATCTCTGGAACAACATGGAGGGCGCTGAAGATTTGGGTTATAAACTTGCGAATGCAGGATATAAGGTAGTCTTGTGTGATGTATCCAATTTTTACCTTGATTTTCCTTACGACAAAGATCCGGTTGAACCAGGCAATTATTGGGCTGGATTTCTGGGAACCAAACATTTTTATGCCTTTGCCCCTTATGATTTGTTCAAAACTACTACCAAGACAGCTATGGGCAGAACGATTGATACTGAAATTGAATATCTGGACAAAGTTAGGCTTAAGCCGGAAGCAAGACAAAACATTCTTGGTGTTCAGGCACAAATCTGGAGTGAGACGATCAAAGGTCCTGAGATGCTCGAGTATTATTATTTACCCAGGCTGATCGCATTTTCCGAGACCGCTTGGTCACCTGCAAGAAAATGGGAATCCATTGAAAATAAAGCACTAAGAGAGACCCAGTTGACCAAAGAGTGGAATAAATTAGCCAATGTTTTGGCAGCAAAGGAGCTTCCTCGTCTGGTTACTTTGAACGGAGGATACAATTTCAGGATTCCCTTGCCTGGAGCAATAATCAAGGATGGTCTGCTTTATGCCAATGTTGAATTTCCGGGACTTGAGATACGATATACAACTGATGGAACGGAACCTTCCTCACAAAGTCCGCTCTATTTGTCGCCGGTCAACGTTTCAGGAAAGGTAAAACTAAAGAGTTTCGTGAAGGGTGGAAAATTCAGCAGAACCACGATTGTAGAATGAAGTTGAGAGTTGAGAGTTGAGAACTGAGAGTTGAGAGTTGAGAGTTTAAAAAAATCCGATTGACTCCAAACTCTCAACTCTCAGTTCTCAACTCTCAACTCTTAAAATCTAATATTGTACTTCAGCTTAAATCTTAAAGCACTTTCGTCCATTACATATCGTTCCAGCGGTTGGGACAGTTTGGTAGTCCAGGCAAGGATGAAGACTCTGCCCGGCTTATAAATCCATTGAAATCTTGATTGTATCCCGATGGTATTTGAGAAATTGTCGTATTGAAGATAATTGTTCCAGGTCAGGTCCGGACTAAAAAGAATATTGGCATTTACTGAATAGATGCGGGCAGTGAAATTGCCAACCGGCAAGCTGACCTCATTCTGCTTGTATTTAGCGCCGATAAAAAGAGGGACAGCAACCTTGTAATTTACGCCCAAATTTAGATCCCTGCGCGATCCATTGTAAAAATCTCCCCAGGCAAAAGAGCAGTCTCCTGCCAGTTTCCGGCTTCCGGCAGAGATTAAACTAAGTGTATGCCTGTAATATTCATATTGACCAACCGGGATTACGTACTTTGAAAATATGTTGAAATTCTTTGCCAGAAACTCATAATTGTTATTGATACTAAATGAGAACTCCTCACCTGATTTAAAACGAATTTTTAGAGGAGAATAATTGACTTGACGTGATTCTAGAATATCGGAAAAGTTGATGATGTGGTTGAATCCAAAACCGGTAAATACTTGCAGCAGACCCCATTTTTTTGGACGCGGTCCAATTTGAATGTTACCGTAAGTATCCTTGATATTGGTTCGGGGAACAAAACCCATCCCTGCCACGAAATTCTGACCAATCTCATAATGGCCAAGGGTGAAGGATAGAAAATCATTTGGATAAGAAATAGTCCCCCCCCAAGATAAATCATTGTCAGACAATCCCTTGGTATTGGATTTTAAACCGAACAAAATCAGTGATATATTTTTATTTCCGCGAAACTTTGAACTTGCCAATTTCATGTCAATTCCACCGACATAGTTTTCAACATCCGCGATTGCATTGCCATAAGTACCAATTACCCCTACAGACGATTCTGTACCAATGCTCCTTGAAATGCGGGCAACAGAAAAGTTAGAGTGTCCACCTGCATGGTCATCATTTACCTGCATTACCCCAATGTTCCATTTGTTGATCATCCCCGTTAATTTCGCGGCAAAATTAATTTGCAAAGGCAGTCCGTTGCTATCTAGTCCCATGCGGCGTGAAAAAAATGGAATGATGTTCTTTCCATAGGTATTGGCATCATCGCCCTGAATACCAAAAGAGAATAGACTGGATCCATCCAGAAAAAAGTCCCTCTTTTCCGGGAACAAAAGATCAAATCGAGTCAGGTTAATCTGGCGATCATCCACCTCAGTTTCGGCAAAATCGGTATTAACAGATAGGGCTGATTTTAGACCAGGAGTAATCTGGTAGAACATATCCACTCCAGCTTTTACAGGATATTTGTTTTGAACATCCTTCTTTGTATCCATACCTCCTGCGAGATAAGGAGAAATATCGAGTCCGATTCCCTGGGTAATATCCTTCAAACCTACAAGCAATCCGGCATCGGATACCTGAAATTTAAAACTATTCACATTGGCAGTTGGCCAATAGGACATCTCCAGTTTTCTTTTGATGTGCCGAATAAATTTTATCCCCCAGGTTGGGTTGAATTTATCAAAGCCCATGGTTTTGAATGGAATCGCCATTTCTCCCTCCCATCCATCAGCAACAATGTGGGCTTTTCCTTCCCATAAACCGTTCCACTCCTTGTTAAAAACGGCACCATTCTCACTAATGGTAGCATCACCGATTGATCCCCTTGGACCAATCTGAAACCAGTAACCATTTCGGTGGTCCATGTATGTATCCAGGATAACCTGAATCCTGTCGTCATTCCCCAGGCTCACATCACGGGCCATTTCCTTGGCAGTGATCTTTTTAGGATCATCATAACACTTGATACCAACATAGAGGAAGTTGGCATCATAGCAAACATAAAAAATTGTTTTTTCGGACACCGGCTGACCGGAATTAGGTTCACGCTGAACCAGTTGATCTATTTTAGCGGCACTTGACCAGGCTTCATCATTCAAACGCCCGTCAATGATCGGAGCCTTTGCAATCTTTATGGCATTAATGGAAGGTTGTGCAAAGCAAAGTGTTGGAAATAGAAATAAAAGCGGCAATAATCTGGCAGAAAAATGCATAGAAATTGTAGTAATTAATAATCTGACGACTACCAGAAAATTGTTGTTTGCCTTTGTTTAAGGAAACGGAAATTTTATCAATTATTGATGGAGATCGTAAACAGACAGTTTGGCAATAAGGTCTCGAAAATAGTAAATTTATTCCAATCCCGGCTCTTTTCTATTGGTCTTTATGCCTGACAGAACGCGTTTGGATTCGAGTCTCCTTTCAACAGAAGCCCTGGTAGGCCTTGTTTTGTATCTTTTGATGCGGGGCATCAGGGCCCTTTCAAGTAACAAGTAAAACTTTTCAATCACCTTTTCTTTGTTTTTTAGTTGGGACCGATCTGTTTGAGCTACAAGCACAATCTCGCCAAGCTTGTTCATTTTATTGCTTAATTTTTCAGCTACAATTATTTTTTCCTCCTCACTTAGAAGTTGAGAGTCATTGACACTAAATCGTAATTCAACTTTAGAACTCACTTTGTTGACATTTTGTCCACCCGGGCCACTACTCCTCGAAGCTTGAAAGACAAATTCATTTGTAAAATTCCGTTCAGAAAAGTCCATGCCTTTAATTTTGACACAAAGTATAAAAAAAAGGGGCTAAACCAAAGTCCAGCCCCTCTTATTCTATTAATCGAAGTTATTGCAACAACCACATTTTAGAAAATTCATCGTCAACTGCGGGGGCTAAAGTCGCTACACCTTTGTCATATGCATCTTTGTTCTGACCCAGCTCATTACCTGGATAACGGTAGCGCAATGGGAAGGTAAAAGTAGACAAATATCCATTTTTGAAAATATTTGGCAACTGTGTTCTGCGCAGATCCAAATATGCT
>CAIRSO010000152.1 GCA_903881215.1 uncultured Bacteroidia bacterium | reverse complement strand
CCTCAGGGGTCCTCCTTTGTGCCCACTGACTTGCCTTCCGTTCTGCCCAAGCGCTGGTACCCCCCCCCCTTGTCTAACGAACGATAAATACGGTCTCCGAACGGGGGGGGGGTGTTCGTTAGACACCCCTGTTCGTTGTTTTCTGTCGGCCTTATTTGCACCAATCACTCCTTCCATTGGAATTGGCTCACATTCCAGCAGCAAAACACTGTGGCGATCAGAAACATAGCCATGTGGTCCGCTGTGACAAGATTGTGCGCTGCGTAGATTACAACTGCAGCTGCCACGGCGATATAAAACATCAGAGATGGCATGGCACAGCACCATGAAAAAAATTCTTGTCATTTTTTCTCTGCTTTTAGTGGTTGTTCTGCTTTTTGTGCAATGCAAAAGTAGCGAGTGTACATACAAACCCAAAGCAGCCAAACATACAAACGTTTGGTTGAAGCGCTGAAATCTTGGCCGATATTTTGTAGTGTCCTTACATGAAAAAGTTACTCTTTGTTTTTTCCCTTTTATTGGCGGTGGCCATCCTATTTGTCCAGTGCAAGACTTGTGGGTGTACCTACCAACCCAAAGCTGCAAAAAAGACTCACGCCTGGCAGAAGCGTTGAAATCTGTCCAATTCCACTCCTATACGTTAACAATTTGTAAAAAGAGATCTGTAGTCGATCCTTTATCATCGAGAAAATGAATTTATATCATTAACTTTGCAGTGCTTTTACAAAAGTGTTTTATACTTCTATAATTCTCAAAACGAATACATTATGTCTAAGATTAAAGTTGGTATTAACGGTTTCGGTCGAATTGGCCGACTGGTTTTCCGTGCCGCTGTTGAAAAAAATGATGTGGAAATCGTTGGAATCAACGACCTCATCGATGTTAACTACATGGCTTACATGCTGAAATACGACTCTACACACGGTCGCTTTAAGGGTACTGTTTCTGTTGAAGATGGCTATTTGGTTGTAAACGGAAATAAAATCCGTGTTACCTCTGAGAAAAATCCTGCAGATTTGAAATGGAATGAAATCGGTGCTGAGTATGTTGTCGAATCTACAGGTCTGTTTCTTGACAAAGAAAAATGTCAGGCCCACCTGAATGCTGGTGCAAAGAAAGTGATCATGTCAGCCCCTTCCAAAGATAATACCCCTATGTTTGTTATGGGTGTCAACCATGGAAAATATACAACAGACATGAACTTTGTTTCCAATGCATCTTGTACCACCAATTGCCTTGCTCCGATTGTTAAAGTATTACACGATAATTTTGGTATCATCGAAGGCTTGATGACAACCGTACATGCCACAACAGCTACTCAGAAAACTGTTGACAGCCCATCCGCAAAGGATTGGAGAGGTGGCCGTGGTGCAGCTCAAAACATTATTCCTTCTTCTACCGGTGCAGCAAAAGCAGTTGGCAAAGTAATACCAGAATTAAATGGCAAACTAACAGGTATGGCCTTCCGTGTTCCAACACCCGACGTATCTGTTGTTGACCTTACCTGCCGTTTGGAAAAAGCAGCTCCTTACAAAGCTATCTGCGCTGCCATGAAAGTGGCTTCAGAAGGTGAATTGAAAGGCATACTTGGTTACACCGAAGACGATGTAGTTTCTACTGATTTCGTAACTGATCCACGCACATCGATTTTTGATGCTGGTGCTGGTATCGGACTGAACGACAACTTCGTGAAAGTTGTTTCATGGTACGACAACGAGTGGGGTTATTCAAACAAAGTAGTTGACCTGATCTCACATATGTATTCAGTTGACCACAAGTAGCTGATACGAACTCATAAAAAAAGCTCCTTTTTCGGGAGCTTTTTTTATGAGTTTTAGTTTCCTCGCAAGATATTTCCCAACGCTTTAACCTCAAAAGTATTGGCATACTCGACTATCGTGAAGCTATCGTTAGCGTATCCGCTAAAATCAGAGAGCTTTTTGAAATGATAGGTTGCATGCAACAATCCGGTAGTTTCATCTGAGGTCTGTTTGGCAGAGAATTTTTCGTTTTTATGGAGCGATGTAAGGAAGAAGGTGGAAATATCGTATCCCTGAAAGGCGAATAGGGATGGTTCAGTTCCAAATTCAGTTTTAAAATTATCGACGAAAGCAGAAACAGCAGGCAGGCTGTAATTAACAAAGAAAGTAGAAAGATAACGAAGGTTTACATTGTGCAGATTCTCCGTTTCGATGCTCTGCATTCGGGTAAATTCTTGAAGGCCAATGAGAATTAGAGGGTATTTTTTTGATAAGAGGGAGAGTCTGTTCATCGCAATGCTGACATTGACTTCGTTGACATCAGCCATCACCAAAATATTTGGTTTGTCAGTCTTTAATTGAAGTTCCAGATCCGCTGTCCCTTTTGACCATAAATTGTAAGTTTTAGATAAACCACCTGCAGATGCCGTATTTCCCCTCTTTGCCGTGAGATACTCCCGAATTTGACGGGTATCCGACCCGCCATACTCGCCTTCCAGGAAGATGATTGTCTCTTTGGGAAACTGCTTCAGAATATAATCGGCTGTGGTCTCAATTCTGATGTTCTTTGCCGGATTAACCTGAAAATAGTAAGGATTGGTCCTGGCATATTTTTCATCGCTGGACAGAGGAGAAACCATAGGGATTCTGTTCTTGGCACTTAACTCGGATGCTACCTTTTGATATTCAGGGTATACCGGACCGATGATAAGGTCCAGCGCTAAAAAATCAGGCTTTTTAAGCAGCGCATCAACATTCGAGGAGCTCTTTTCTGTATCGTAAACGTACAACTTAACCTTTAGTCCGCTCTTGGAAAGCTGGTCTACAGCCAGAAGTACACCCTGATAAAATGCAAGAAAACTTAGCGATTTGGCGGTAGGCTTCAAACTGTCGGTCACCGCTGCAGAAATTGGGAGGTACAACCCAACATTTAATATTTGATCAGTCCCTTTTGATTTAAATGGTATTGTGTTTTCTTTTGAGGATGATTCTTTGACTGGAATTTCCCTGGAGGTTTCCTCTGCTTCGTCTTTTGATTTTGATCTGATAGGGATCAGAATGACCTTTCCTGCTTTCAATCCTTCCTTTAAGTCTGGATTAAACTTTAGCAATTCCTCCTCGTCAACACCATATTTTAGTTTTAACTGGTAGTAATTATCTCCACTGACGGTTAAGTATTTAATGAATTTACTTTCATCGATTTTTGCCGACTGGGGTGGTTGGTAGGTATGATCGGGGATTTTCAATACCATCCCTTTTTTTATAATTCCCGTGATGTTTTTGTTGACGGCAAGAATCTCTTCCTGCGAACAATCATAAATCTTGGAAATTGAATAAAGGGTTTGACTCTTTTGAACAGTGTGCAGAATAAATCTGGTATCGCCAATCACAACCTTTTCAAAAATGTTCTTATCCTGTCCATAGGAATAAAATGCGCTAAACAGCAACAAAAGAATAATGAGGAAGTGCTTTTTTTTTGTACTTCCGGAATCTTCTTTTGCAAAGCCAAAGCTAACATTCATCGGAGCCGGTTTATTGACCTGATTTGTATTCGCCAAAATTTTTCATGAATTGTACACGATCAAATTCAGCAGGATTGATAGAGTTCTCCTGGCTTAATTTCCCTCTAAAGTTATTAATTGTTTCGTAATTGTGAGCTGTCATCCAGGCAGCAAGCTGAAGGTTGATCTCCTCGATAAAGCCGAAACCCTTTTCGTAAAGCGCAGATGCTACCTGAACAGCCTGGCATCCGGCAAGGATCATTTTGACCGCTGTTTCCCACTGGTGCACACCCGTAGAGGAGGCCAGATCGCAATTGACCCTATTGGACATCACTGCCACCCAACGCAATGGCAAAAGGTAATCTGCCTCATGACTCAAAACATTGGCACCGTGGATATATTCTCTGTCGATGTCGATATCAGGAGAGTAAAAGCGATTAAAGAGAACTATGCCCTTTACCCCGGAGAAAGAGATATCCCGAATCATTCCCCCAAGATTTGAAAAGTAAGGGCTTATTTTTACAGAAACAGGGATAGAAATTTTTTGCGTAACACGGGTTATGATGTCAAAATAGGTGCCTTCATTGTCCTGGCTGCTCTGTGAAAGATCAGAAGGTGAGATAAACAGGTTAAGCTCAAGCGCATCGGCTCCTGCAGCTTCAATTTTCTTCGCAAAGAATCCCCATTCCTGGGATGTGACACAATTAATACTGGCAATTACCGGTATTGAAAGTTGGGCTTTGGCATCCGTTATTAGCTGAAGATAATGCTTGAGGTTCTCCTTTTTGATTTCCAGGTCGTAATAATCAAGGAACTCCAGATTGTTGTCCATCGGACCCAGTTTGTCAAATTCGTGGGCATATTCGAGGTAAATCTCCTCTTCAAACACTGATTTCAGAACTACTGCCCCGGCACCGGCTTTTTCGATGGCTTTCAGATGATCTATAGAGTTGGTAAGACTGCAACTGCCGGCAATCACCGGACTTTTTAGGTCGAGGCCCAAATATTTTATACTTATATCCGGCATATCAATTGAGTTTAGTCGTATTTGAAATTTTATTCTGAAGATAAATGTGCATGTTTTCTGCAGCTTTTCTTCCATCGCCCATGGCAAGGATAACCGTGGCTCCGCCTCTAACGATGTCGCCACCGGCAAACATCTCATCTATAGAGGATTGCATTTTATCCTCATCGACCACAATGGTTCCCCATTTGGAGACCTTCAAATCAGGCAGACAGGAAGGAACCAGCGGATTTGGGGAGACTCCCACCGCAACGATGACCAGATCAACCTCGAGCTCAAATTCTGAACCGTCGATTGGAACCGGTCTTCTTCGTCCTGAGGCATCCGGTTCACCCAGACCCATTCTGTTGAGCTGCATTCTGTTGACCATCCCTTTCTCATCCGCAAAGTATTCCAGCGGATTACAGAGGTTCATGAATTCAACGCCTTCTTCTTTGGCGTGTTTAACCTCTTCAATACGAGCAGGCATCTCGGCTTCCGACCGGCGATAGATAATCATGGCTCTGTCAGCGCCCAGTCTGAGTGCGGTGCGCACAGAGTCCATGGCCGTGTTGCCACCACCGATAACTGCCACTCTTTTGCCCAGAATAACAGGTGTATCGCTAGATTCGGAGTTGGCACCCATCAGATTGACACGGGTGAGGTATTCGTTGGAGGAGAGTATTCCGTTGAAGTTTTCGCCCGGGATGTCCATGAAACGGGGTAAACCGGCACCACTTCCCAGGAAAAAGCCCTGGTATCCTTCTTCGCGAAGATCGTCAAAGGAGGCTGTACGACCCACAATGAAGTTGGTCTCAAATTTTACACCCATCTTTTTTAAGTTGTCCAGCTCAAAATCGACGATGGCGTTGGGAAGCCTGAATTCCGGGATCCCATATTTCAGCACACCGCCAATTTCGTGGAGTGCCTCAAAGACAGTTACATCGTATCCGTTTTTGACCATATCGCCTGCAAAAGACAAGGCGGCAGGACCAGATCCGACAGTGGCCACCCTGATTCCGTTGGGAGCGGCTGTTTTTGGAATATTTGAAGTGCCCGATGCCCTTTCAAAATCGGCAGCAAATCTTTCGAGATGGCCGATGGCGACCGACTCCAGATTCATCTTTTCGACGTAAAAGCATTTTGATTCGCATTGCTTTTCCTGTGGGCAAACTCTGCCGCATACTGCCGGCAATGCATTGGTCTCTTTCAATGTGGCTGCAGCCCCAAGAACGTCTCCATTCTCAATAAGTTTGATGAATTTTGGAATGTTGATGTTGACAGGGCAGCCTTCTATACAAGTTGGGGTCACACAATCCATGCAACGGGAGGCTTCCAGCGCGGCTTGCTCCGAAGTAATTCCAAGATTCACTTCCCTGTCCTGGTATTTTACCCTAATTTCCGGAGCCTGTTCGGGCATATGCACACGAGGTATAACCGTTCTTTCTTTGTTCTTTGTTTTTGAACGCAACGTGGCTCTCCACTCCTGACTGCGTTCGCTTTTGAGGTATTCTGGGTCTAATGACATCTTCTTATCGCTATTTTTGATTGTATTTACTGTTGGCGATGACCTCTTCTGCACGGTAGCCTCCCAAACGCATCAGCATCTCATCAAAATTAATTTCGTGGGCATCGAATTCCGGTCCGTCGACACAAGTGAAGCGGGTCTTTCCTCCGACCGTTACCCTGCAGGCACCACACATCCCTGTACCGTCAACCATGATCGAGTTGAGACTGGCCTGGGTAGGAATAGCATATTTCCTGGTAGTAAGAGAGGCAAATTTCATCATGATGGCAGGGCCGATCACAATGCACTCATCAATTTTTTCACGTTGTATCACCTCTTCCATTCCGGCAGTAATCAACCCTTGTCTGCCATAAGAACCGTCGTCGGTCATGACAATGACTTCATCAGACCAACGTCTGATCTGGTCTTCTAAAATAATAAGGTCCCTGCTCCTGGCTGCGATAACCGAAATAACTCTGTTTCCAGCCTTTTTAAACGCTTCTACAATGGGGAGTAATGGCGCAACGCCAACTCCTCCGCCACATGCCAGAATTGTTCCCTTAAGTTCAATGTCTGTAGGTTTTCCCAATGGTCCGACTAAATCAGTTATGCTGTCACCAATTTCCAGGGCAGCAAGTTTTGCTGAACTTACACCAACGATCTGTACTACCAGTGTTATAGTTCCCTTAACCGGATCAGCATCTGCTATGGTAAGTGGAAATCGTTCTCCCTTTTCGCCTATCTTAAGAATGACAAAATTACCTGCTTTCCTTGAGCGGGCAATCTTTGGATTCTCTACCACAAGACGGATAACCTTGTCTGAAAAATATTCCTTCTCTACGATTCTGTTCATTTGTAATTAATTTGTTTTTCAAAGGTCAAAAGGAATATAACTATCTCATTCCGAAGATCTTTGATTCGCATATGGTTTAAAATCATCTTGTTTGATCCGGAAGCATCCCGTGGACCCCTTCATGCTTACATGAAAATTGAAAAAAATCGTTCAAAAATAGCGATTTCGATTGATTCATTTCACCTATAATGAACAATTGAAAAAAAATATCCTGCAGTTTAAAATATTATTAAATAAGTGTTCATGGCAGAATCTAAACAGCTATCTTTGTTGTTTGCTTTTCTTTCAAACTTTTCGCACTCATTTCTATCTGCGGGAAGCAGCAAACTTTGTTGAACAACAATTTTAAAATGGTGCTGATCCATGAAGCCACAAAACCAACAACGAAAAAACAGGGAAGGAGTAGTTTACTCAACTTCCGAAAATTTTGATTTCCAGTTTTCTGATACCGCTGCAGTTCAGGAGACACTCATTCCGTCTAAACAAAATTTGAAAGTAATGCTTGATAAAAAGCAACGGGCAGGCAAGGTGGTCACCTTGGTCGCAGGTTTTGTGGGTACCGAAGAAGATCTGACAGAATTGGGTAAAAAACTGAAGTCCAAATTTGGAGTTGGCGGATCAGTTAAAGATGGGGAGATTTTAATACAAGGGGATTTCCGCGATCGAACCATTTTATTGCTAACGACGGATGGCTATAAAGTGAAGAGGGTAGGAGGATGAGATAGACTGGGAGACTTGGAGAATAGGGGACTAGGAGACTGGGAGACTAGGGGACTAGGAGAATAGGGGACTAGGAGACTAGGAGACTGGGAGACTTGGAGAATAGGGGACTAGGAGACTAGGAGACTTGGGGACTTGGGGACTTGGAGAGCGAGAGAATGGGACTCACTGCAAATTTAACTGAAAACATAGTCAGTATATAAAATAGCTGGGAAAATGAATTGGAAAGGAAATGTCTGATAGCAATATTATTATAATCAATTGAATAGCAAATCTCAAATTTTTGTCGTTACCTTGGCCAAACACAGAATCTTTGGTCAGCTTCTCTATGCTTATTTTGCTGAACAAATTTCAGGTGAGCCCTACTTGCGATTACTCCAAAGGATAAGACTTCGTGATTTGACCGACCCATTGTTAAAGTTAACTCCGATAGAATCCAGAGTTGTCAGGATTACTGAAAGGTATAGCGATGAAAATCTGGTGCGTAAATTCTGTCCAGATAAGCCTGTCAAAGAGTTAATAACTCTGATAGGCAAAGATGAGGTAAAGCAGAAAGTTCTTACGCACATTGAAAATGCTGTTGCTGAAGTTCTTGATATTTTGAAAACAAGCGATTTGCCGGTATTTCAAAAAAGAGAAAAGTATACGAATCTTTATACGGAAGATTTAATAACCTTCTGTTTCCAGGATACAAGTGCTGTTTTTAATTTCAGCAGATTAGAGGATGAGACTCGCTATTTTTTGACGTTGCGACATGGAGTTGAACATTTTTCTCTCTTGAAAAGGAATGTGGAAATCCTTGCAAACGAGCCATGCATCATCTATTATCAGAATAAGATCTATTTTTTTAATGAGATATCAGCCAGCAAGTTGCTCCCTTTTCGTGAGAAGGAATATATTTCCATTCCCAAGAAGATGGAAGATCGCTATTACGAAACGTTTATTCTCAATGCCATTAAAAGCCATGAAGTTGTTATCTCGGGATTTGAAATACAGGAAACTCATCCAGTTAAGGGGGTTACCCTTTCACTGGAGAAAGACTTGAATGATCTTCCAATTTTTGTCCTGTACTTTACATACAATGAAATTCGGCTTAAGTTGAAGCAGGGAGAACATCGTGCCGTTGTCTTGCATAAAAAGGATGGGCAATTTATTTTTGAAGCGTTCAGCAGGGATCTTAATTGGGAAAACGAAAAGCTTGAAAAGCTTAGATCGTTGGGGTTGACCGGTGTAATTGCAGGGCTAAGGCTTGAAGTTACCAATCCGGATAGTTCAGAAGCCTCCATGTATCAGTGCATCGAATGGATTCAGGGCAATTCCATCGAATTATTGGATATGGGTTTTGAAATTTCCCAGACTGAGTTGCCACATCAGTATTATTTAGGGGGACATGACCTGAAAATCGCTGTTCTGGATAAGATCGACTGGTTCGATCTAGAGATCACTATAAAGATTGGAGAATGGGATTTTCCATTTATTCGTTTTAAAAGGCTTATATTAAATGGAATAAGAGATTTTAAACTTCCCAATGGCGAAATTTTCATCCTGCCCGAAGCTTGGTTCGCTCAATTTGCAGAGATACTATCTTTGGGGAAAACGGAAGCTCAAAAAGTTACTTTGAAACCTTTTCACCTGATGTTGCTTTCCGATCAATTTTCCAAAGGGAACGTTGAACTACAGGAGCGAATCAGTTCGTTAACCAATCATTCGCTTAATATACAGGAGGTTCCGGTGTCTGTAATTGCTCAATTGAGGAACTATCAGCTCGAAGGATATAACTGGCTGATGCATCTATGGCAAAATGGAATGAATGGATGTTTGGCAGATGATATGGGACTGGGAAAGACACTTCAAACATTGGTATTATTGGCGAAGCTTAAGAGGAATACCGAATTTGATTTTTTCCCAACATCCGACTCCAATGGTCAACTTGCCCTATTTAATGAAAAAGGCAAATCATCAGATGTACGCCAGCCATCAAGTTTAATAGTTTTGCCTGTTTCATTGCTTCATAACTGGGAAAACGAAATTAGAAAATTTGCACCCGGCTTGAAGGTATATACCTATTCAGGAGTGAAGAGGCGTGAAAAGGTTGATTTTTCGCAGCTGATCCTATATTATGATATTATTCTTACAACTTATGGTACAGTGAGGAATGATAGTGAAGTAATTGCGAAACATACTTTTTTCTACCTGATCCTTGATGAAAGCCAGAACATTAAAAATGCAGAATCAAAAAGCTATATAGCTGTTGCATCGATACCATCGAGATACCGGCTGACATTGACGGGTACGCCAATTGAGAATTCGCTCTCAGATCTTTGGTCTCAGATGAATTTTCT
>CAIRSO010000151.1 GCA_903881215.1 uncultured Bacteroidia bacterium | reverse complement strand
TCCTAAAGGAACTGATACAGAAAAACTTACAAAAGAAGATTGCTTTAAGATTATAGAAAACAGTGATAAAACCAAGAAGAGCTCATAATATACTATGGTAGACCTGAACGACTATTTTAATCCTGTAAGTATTGATGGCCCTGATTTTGAGCATCTGCCTGGGCAGGCGGGTTTTCCGCATAATATTACCATTCATACAGATAACATACCTATTAGGGAGATAAATAAATTTAAAATTGCAATATTAGGTGTTCCAGAAGGTCGTAACTCACCAAATGCAGGCTCTTTCAAAGGTCCTGATGTAATAAGGGGGAAATTATACAAGCTCGCAAAAATACCGGGAAAATCCAGAATAATTGATCTTGGAAACATGAAGCAGGGTGTTACATTCAATGATACTATTGCAGGGCTCGCCGACATTCTGACGGTATTGTTGCAGGGAAACATTTTTCCTATTATTATAGGAGGAAGCAGCGCTCTTGTTCCTGCAATTGACAGGGCACTTTCGAATCAGAAAACCAGGTATACACTCACTGCAATTGACCCAAGAATTGATTACTGTAATGAAAGGAAAGAAGCTGATTCATTCAATTATCTGAATACACTACTAAATAATCATAAAAGTACATTCAGCCATTATATTAATATTGGATACCAGACTTTTTTAAACGATCAGCAGGTAATAAACCGCTTCCTGAAACGAAGGTCGGAACTTGTAAGAGTCGGGGATGTCAGGCAGGCAATTTACCTGACGGAACCACTGTTAAGGGACTCCGACGTTGCAATTTTTGATATTTCAGCTGTACGGCAGTCTGATGCTCCCGGAACAATAAGTCCGTCACCAAATGGTTTCTATGGTGAGGAGATATGCCTTCTTTCGAGATATGCCGGAATTTCTGATACCCTAAAAATATTAGGGTTGTTTGATGTTAATCCTGATTTTGATATACGTTTTCAGACATCTGGGCTTGCGGCACAAATGCTCTGGTTTTTTCTGGAAGGTTTTTCACAAAAGCAATATGAGACACCAGCTCTGAGCGGTTACAATTCAGGCCGTTTCATTAAATATCACGTAAGAATAAGTGACCTCGAAGACGATCTTATATTTGTAAAGAGCAATCTTACTGACAGATGGTGGATTGAGCTCCCTTCGGATAAGGATCAATATCTGTATGTAGCCTGCGCGCATGAGGATTATCTTAAAGCAAACCGCAATGAGGTCCCTGACAGATGGGTAAAAGCTGTAGAAAGATTAAAACCCTGATATTTCTTTAGGACGTTTTTCATAAAGAAAAATAAATTCTGATTTGTCCACATGCAATTTTTTTATTTACTTTGCAGGTTCAATCAGGGTACATCGCACTTGTAAATAAAAAAATGAAAAAAGTAAATATTTTATTTATTTTTTTAGTCTTAATACTACAGCCGGTTCTGTCGCAACAAGATCCCTTATCAAGTCATTATATGTTCAATACACTTACTTATAATCCGGGTATTGCAGGAACATCCGGGATGATTTGTGCAACGGCACTGAACAGGCAGCAATGGATAGGATTTGAAGGAGCACCCTCGACAACTGTTTTTAATATAAGTGCCCCTGTTTCTCCTTTTAAAATAAAGAGTGGAGTAGGGTTGTTAATTGAGAGCGATAATATAGGATTCGACAAAGACATTAACTTAACAGCCTCCTATTCATATCTTATGGATCTGGGAACTGGCAAGCTGGGTATTGGATTAAACCTGGGGATGTTAAACAAAACTCTCACCC
>CAIRSO010000150.1 GCA_903881215.1 uncultured Bacteroidia bacterium | reverse complement strand
TGGCTTATGAATACCATCGCTTCCTGTATCATTACGACATCATGCTGGCCGGCCTGTTCCTTAACCGGGCTGCTGAGATCACTGGAGACCAGACCTGCCGTACCCTGGCCCAGCGTCAGCTCGACTGGGTGATGGGCTGCAATCCGTTTGATGCGAGCGCGATCGAGGGCGTGGGCTACAACCAGCCGCTGCGTGGCTTGTATGGAGAGTTCTTCCCGCCAACGCCACAGATTCCAGGCGCAGTATCTGTCGGATTGAACGCTGGCTCCTTTAGCCCCGAAACGTATGGCAACGGCCCGAACGAATACGACATGCCGCCCACCGGTGCCGTCCTTTGGCTGATGGCGGAACAGGCGAAAGGAAATAGTTGATGAACAATGAGTTAAACGAAATTGGCCACGATTAAATAGCTTTTGTCTTATTGCCGGTATAAAAACCAGCTCAAAAAAATCAATTTGGAATTTTAAGTAACAAATAAACTTACGAATGAAAAAACCTTTAACAATTTTAAGCTTTTCAGTAGCCATTGTTTTAATGTCATTTCAAAGTGACAATAGTTCTCAAATTATTCACAGGCAAGGCGACCTTGAAAATGATTCAATAATTCATGAAGCAATGGTCCCAATTGAACTGAATAATGTTACAGTAGGAGGCGAAATCGGGAGAAGAATTGACATTACTGCGAACAATAATCTGCTAAAACTGGATATTGAAAAAGATTTTCTTGCCCCTTGCCGGGAAAGAAATAAATCAGACTGGGCGTTTGTTGGGTTAGGAAACTTAATTGTCGCATCTGTTAAATTGGCATATAACAGTAGGGATCCTAAGGTTATGGAACTAAAGAAAAACCTGGTAAATGAGGTGCTGAAAACCCAGGAAGAGGATGGCTATATAGGAATGCTTAAAGAGAATGAGAGAATGTGGAAACTTTGGGATATCCACGAAATGGGATATATTATAATGGGGTTAGTAGATGATTATCAGTATTTTAATAACCAGAAGTCCCTTCAGTCAGCTGTCAGGTTAGCCAATTACATCATCAAACATTGGTCGATGGAAATGCCTGAGGCCTGGATGAAAAGTCATCTATCCAGCCATTTCGTTACGATTGGCTTTGACCGGGCATTTATCGCACTGTATTCCCAAACAAGAGATCCACAATATTTGAATTTCCTGATAACTAAGTTGAAAGTGAAGGATTGGGATATGGATATTGTTCTTGGAAGGCAGGAAAAATATGAAGGACAAATCACTGCCTATTTGTCCCGATGTTTAGCGCAACTTGAGTTTTACCGGCTAAAACCGGATGAACAATTAATGCATTCAGCAACAAAGGCGTTAGCATTTTTAACAGAAAAGGAAGGTACACTAATCACAGGAGAATCAGGACAATGGGAATGTTGGACGAATGATCAGGATGGGGGGAACGCTTTGGGTGAAACTTGTACTACTGCCTACCAGATTCGTTTTTATGAAAATCTGTTTAGACTGAAAGGAAATTATAGGTATGGAGATATAATAGAGCGGACTATTTACAACGCTCTTTTTGCGGCCCAATCGCCGGATGGTAGAAGAATCCGATATTATACACCACTCGAAGGCGCCCGGGAATATTTTGATAAAGATACCTATTGCTGTCCAAATAATTATCGCCGGACCATCGCCGAATTGCCTTCTATGATCTATTATCAAAGCAATAATGGAGTAGCAATTAATTTATATACGCCATCTACTGCTAAAATAAAGCTATCTGAAGATAATGTTATTTTAATTAAACAAGTAACAGATTATCCTAATACAGGACTGGTTAAAGTGATTGTTTCACCATCTCACCCCACCAATTTTCCTGTTTTTTTGAGAATTCCTTCCTGGGCAAAGGAAGCAACTCTATCTGTTAACAATGAGGAAAAACTATCTGCTAAATCCGGGTCGATGTTCAAAATTGAACGGAAATGGTCTGAAAACGATACTATAACATTGAGTATGCCCATGAAATGGCAATTTGTAAAGGGACGTCAAAGGCAGGCGGGACGTACTGCTATCATGCGTGGCCCCGTTGTTTATTGTCTTAATCCTGAATTAAATAAAGGGAAAGGGATTGAAAATATGAGTAATTATGACCTTGGACGTATCCGAATCGATCCCAATTCGATAAAAGGCCCGTTTCCTGATGAAAGAATTCGGTTACATGGCACCAATTGTACGATTGGAGCCTGGAAAGATGGGCATGGTATTAATGAGAAACACGACTTTGAAATTACTCTTTCTGAATTCATTGATCCGCAAGGAACAGTTTGTTATTTCAGCACACGAAATGTTGAATACGGTGAAGATGATGAATTATTTTTTAAAAGTAAATAGTTGATGAACAATGAGTTAAATTAATTTGGCCGTAATTTACCAGCTTTTGTTAATAGACCGGATTATCTCCGGTTCAAAAATATCAAATTATAAATTCAATAAATATTAATAACATGAGACGAAACATTTTAATAATTATTTTTTTGGCAGTTTTCACCAATTTATTTGGTCAGGGAACAGATTATATCATTTTAAAAAAGGGGAATTCCTTTATTGCCAGGAATAGAATAAGTGGTAGTGTGGAGCTAAAACATAAAGATGCAAGTGTACTAATACAAAAAGTGCTGAACAATTTACAGGATATAGGTGGAAAAATCGAGCTAATGAGCGGGAAATACCCAATCACCAACCAACTAATTATTCCTGACCATGTAACGATAAGTGGTAGTGGAACCAGTACAGTGGTTGTTATTGGCAAAACATCTCAGATCGAATCGGCCTTCTATTCAGATTCTACCAGTAAGGTCACAATTCAAGAATTGACAATTACCTCTGAAGACCCAAAAGAGGACCACTCCGGGATAATCTTTAATAATGTGGGTGATTGTTTGGTTAAAGATGTTTTTATAACCGGCATGGGGGCATATGGTATTTGGTACAGGGGCTATTGTTTCTTGTCTGAAATCAGGGGATGCAAAATTTCGGATTCAGGGAAAAGTGGTATTTATTTGCAAGCGACATCTAAAAACTTAAAAAGCAGAGCAGGCGATTATCTTCCTAACTTAATAACTAATTGTATCATTTATGGA
>CAIRSO010000149.1 GCA_903881215.1 uncultured Bacteroidia bacterium | reverse complement strand
GTGGTTTTTGATTTTTATTGATTTACCTGCAATTACCTGCAGTTCAAAGAAGGAAGATTATTGCAATAATAGCTTGCTAAAATTAGACATAGCTTTTATCATTTTCTTTGAGGGACTTCGAGAATAAAGCTCGTCTTGAGTGAAATCTGAGCCGTCTGGTTTAACGAATATTTTGATAATAATATTTGATGTTGACCCTTTTGATTCAATAAGAAATTTACGGTCAGTTAATTGTCTTATAAATTCATAAAGCTGCCGACCACTCCCATTCCAGATCACCTTGGGATAAGTCCGTGGATGTTTATTATCGAAATATAGAGTAAGATGTTTTAGGCTATTGGCTCCGCTAATTAATCCGGCGTCGATGATAGCTGAGAAAAAAGAATGAATGCAATCTTTCTTTGACCTTCTATTTCCAATTTTAGTAAGATCAAAAATAAAGTAGTCGTATAGATAATCTTTATTATAATCCCTCTTCTCATTTGGTTCGTAAAATTTGTTCAGGTGATTCAATACACTTTTTATGTATTTCTCTTGGAACCTGAAATATGCCGATAATTCTTTAAGTAGCAGTGTAGGTATCTTTCCATACTGATCCTTTACTAAAACAATTTCAACAGGAACGCTTACTCCAATTTCGTTCATATCTCCACCATAATCTGTCTCCAAATAGTCAAGATATTTTACACAAAGATCGGTTCTGATTTTTATTTCTAAATTGTCGATATCTATTGAGGTGAACTTCTTTAGTAAATTTCTAAATTCGGTTATTGCCTCACTGAGATATAAGTTCTGGTTAAAACCGAGCGTAAATTGATTATTGGTGATCTCGTCATAAAATTCCTGCCTTAATTCGTTGAGAACATTTTTATCATTGATGAACGAAAGATGGGCCATTGGCTTAAAGGCCTCAAAATATTCGTTTCCTTCTTTATCAATGCTAAATTCTTTCTCCTGATCACTTATACAAGCAATTGAAGATTTCTCAAGATATGAGATCAGATTTTTGTATTTGTCATTAACAGCTGACATGATTCGGTAAACTTTACCGAAAAATACAAATTTCAATGAACTTTTCTTATATAATGGCAATTTTGACCGGAATTGGTTTAACCCTGCTTCTGCTTGAGTAGTTGGGCTGCTTTTCCAAGTTTGGACTCAAGCTCCTCCATGTCCTTCGAAATCTTGGTATCTACCACCTTAGAATAAATCTGGGTGGTCTTGATGGAGGTATGGCCTAGCATCTTGCTGACGGTCTCAATCGGAACACCATTAGTAAGTGTCACCGTGGTCGCAAAGCTATGACGGCCTAAGTGCATGGTTATGTGCTTGTTAATATCACAGACTATAGCAATTTCAGAAAGGTAGGTGTTCAGCTTTTGATTACTGATAACAGGCAGGAGCATATTGTTTACCTGGCATTCTGGATCCTCTTTATACCTATCAATGATTGCCTGTGCCTGAGGGAGGATTGGAATACTGGCTCGAACACCTGTTTTTTCTCGCTCATAAATTACCCAGTTCTTCCCGTCAATGCCTTTGGTAATGCTTTCCGGTGTTAATGCAAATAAGTCTGAATAGGACAGGCCAGTATAACAAACAAACAGAAAGACGTCTTTCACCCTATCCAGCCGTTTGATTCGGAAGACATGTGTTTCAATTTTGCTGAGTTCCTCTTGTGTTAATGACTCCCTGGAGAACTGCTTAAATGCTGTTTGGTGAAGGATGAATGGATCCTTATCGATGTAGCCCAGCTGCTGTGCAAAGTGAATCACCTTCTTTAATTGCTTCAGGTGCTTCATGATGGTATTGTGCTCGATGTTGTATTTTGTCCTCAGGAAGATTTCAAAGCGCCTGATAAATAGGACGTCCAGTTTGGCAAGGTCTATATCATTAAACTCATATTCCTGCCGGAGGAATATTTTCACTCTTTCCAGGGTGGTTTTGTATTGGTCAATCGTGCTCTTGGAATATTTTTCTCCTTTTTCCTGTTCGATCAGCTTGTTGTTGGTTTCAAACAGTGTTACCAGGGAGTATTTTTTCTGGTTCTTACCAGTAAGCATGTCACGTAGGATCTCTGCAGATATCTCCACACTCCTGTTATTCAGTGTGTTAAAATCATACTTTACCTGATTTTCAAGAAAATCAAGATGATCATTCAGGGTTCTTACTTCCTCAGATTTCCCTTTGCCTCTTTGTGTGTTGCCATCCCACTTTAATACTTCAACCTTTCGATTAGCAGATAGTTCTGTTCTTACCCCGTTTAAGGTAATCCGAAGGTAAATTGGGATGAGTCCTTTTTTATCCTTTTGTGATTTTTTGGGATAAAATAAAATGTTCAGATCGTACTTCATAGCTTTTACTGCATTTTTGATGAAACAAAATTACCGTTTAACAGGCTGTTTCAGAAGTGCAAAATGATGCAATAAGGTGCAAATAATGAGGTTATTACAGCGATTCTGGTGACTAAATTCAAAAATTGAAAATTAGTCTCGAATTACTCACCTTAAGATCGAGAAAAACCGTAAATTTCAGGGTGGGGTAAAAAAGAAAAACGCCTGAAAATCATTGATTTCAAGCGTTTCTGTGAATTTTGATGGTCATTCCAGCTCCTCAGGTAGGACTTGAACCTACGACCTACGGATTAACAGTCCGCCGCTCTAACCAACTGAGCTACTAAGGAGTTTATTTGCTTTAGTTTATTTTCTAAAGCGTTGCAAAAATAACACCTTTTTCATGAAATGGAAATATATTTGCAAAAAAACACAACAAATAAAAACCACTATGGGCTATTTGAAGATATTAGGGATTGGAAATGCTTTGGTCGACATCATTACGATGCTCGGGGATGACCAGATTATCAACTCATTGAATCTTCCGAAAGGAAGTATGACACTCGTCGACCGAACGATGTCAGAAAGAATTCAGAGGGAGATTGAAAATGAAAAGAGGATTCTGGTTACCGGTGGATCGGTGGCAAATGCGATCAATGGGGTTGCAAATCTTGGCGTTCCTTGTGGTTTCCTTGGAACAGTTGGTCGCGATGATCTTGGAAAGCTCTTTGAAGGCGAACAGAAGAATCAGGGTATTCAACCATTGCTGATTCATTCTGCTCTTCCTACCGGACGGGCAGTTGGCCTGGTAGAACCTGGTGGTGAACGCACTTTTGCCACCTACCTTGGCGCAGCATCTGCCCTTCATCCCGATGATGTAACGCCGGAACGTTTAAATGGGTTTAATATCTTTTTTATCGAAGGATACCTTGTTTACAACCATGCCCTCATCATGGCGGCTGCAGTAGCAGCTAAAAACGCCGGACTCACTATCGCCCTCGATCTGGCCAGCTACAATGTTGTGGAGGCCAACCGCGAAATCTTAATTGAACTGGTCGATAACTATGTCGACATTGTCTTTGCCAATGAGGAAGAGGCCAAAGCTTTCACTGAAATGGAGCCCCTGGCTGCCGTTGAGAACCTGGCAGGACGCTGTGATATCGCTGTTGTAAAAATTGGCAAAGAGGGAGCCTATGTGAAACAGGGGAAGACCTTGCACCATATTCCTGCTGCCGGAAGTCTGGTGGTTGACACTACCGGTGCCGGGGATTTCTTTGCTGCCGGATTTCTTGCCGGAATAGCCAAAGGATATGATCTTGAGAAGAGTGGCAAACTAGGTGCTCTTTTGGCCTCCAGAGTCATCCGGGTACCCGGGGCAAAACTGGTGGAGGAAGAATGGATCGAAATCAGAAAGATAGAAGAAAATTTTTGAAAAATATGACACAGAGTTACACAGAGAAGCACAGAGGGACACAGAGCGAACGTGAAATGTCATAATGGCGATATTAGGAAACATTTAATTCTTTTTTTAAAATTTTTCTTTGTGTATCTCTGTGTACCTCAGCGTAACTCCGTGTAATATTGTAAAACAAACAAATCTAAATGGCTAAAATAAACTGGAAGCCAGGAAACATGATCTATCCGCTTCCTGCAGCACTTATCAGTTGTGGCTCCTCGCCCGACGAATACAACCTGATCACAGTCTCCTGGATCGGAACCATCTGCTCCGATCCGCCGATGTGCTATATTTCAGTGCGGCCTGGCCGGCACTCGTCAGCTATCATTAAACGGAGAGGGGAGTTTGTTATCAACCTCACCACCGTTTCAATGGCTGAAGTAACCGACTGGTGTGGCGTAAAATCTGGTCGTGATGTGGATAAATTCAAGGAATGTGGATTGACCCCGCTTCCGGCTACGGTAGTGAAATGCCCGATTGTGGCCGAATCTCCCATTAGCATTGAATGCAAAGTGGTCGAAGTGAAAGAACTGGGGACCCACGATATGTTTATTGCCAACGTTGTAAACATCATTGCCGACGATCGCTATATAGATCCTGAAACTGGCGCCATGAGTCTCGAAAAGGCAGGATTAATGGCCTATTCTCATGGATTTTATTATGAAATGGGAGAGAAGATCGGGAAGTTTGGGTGGAGCGTGATGAAGGAGAAAACCAAGAAAAGTCAAAAGGATAAAGGCAAAAGGATAAAGTGAAAGAAGGCTAAAGGTTAAAGGCTAAAGGATAAAGTAGGCAGAGTGCAGGGGCGGTCCTGTGTGGCCGTCCGATCAGAATGCGGTGAATAGTGAACAGTGGATCGTGAATAGTGGAGAGTGAGAAGATGAGAAAATGAGATCTGAGACTTGAGATCTGAGTCTTGAGAGTCAGATTGATAATAAAAAATAATGTAAAATGAGGAAATTTATTTTTATCGGGATGATAATCCTGACCGGTATAATGACAATAAATATGAAAAACGACAATAAAGTGAATAATCCGCTTCTGACAGAGTGGAAAACAGTGCATCAAACACCTCCGTTCGGGGAGATCAAACATGAACATTTTGTGCCGGCCATCGACCTGCTTCTGGCGGAAGCCAAAACTGAAGTAGATGCGGTTATCAACAATCCTGCCCCTGCTACATTTAAAAACACCATCGTGGCTTTGGAAGAGTCAGGGAAGAGGCTTTCAAGGGCCACAACGATTCTCTTCAACCTGAATTCGGCCGAAACGGATGATACCATCCAGGCAATCACCAGAGAAGTATCGCCTAAATTGTCTGCCTGGCAGAATTATGTTTCCCTGAATGAAAAGCTATTTCAGAGGGTAAAAGAAGTTTACATGCAAAAAGCTCAATTGAACCTCAATTCCGAAGATCTTAAACTCCTTGATGACAATTACAAAGGTTTTGTCAGAAGTGGAGCCAATTTGGAAGGAGCTGCCAAGAAGCGATTCGCTGAGATCAACACTGAATTGTCCAGACTTTCTCTCAAGTTTGGCGAGAATGTGTTGGCCGAAACCAACGCTTACCAGATGCTGGTAACAGATAAGAAGGATCTGGCCGGACTGCCGGATAGTGAAATTGAAGCTGCTGCCCAATTGGCTAAATCAAAAAAGAAAGAGGGCTGGATGTTCAACCTTCAGGGCCCGGTTTACATGGCTTTTATGAAATTTGCCAATAACAGGAAACTTCGGGAGGAGTTGTACAAAGCAAACAGTTCTCGGGGTTTTCATCAAAACGACCAAAACAATGAAGAGACGATCAGGAGTATCGTTAATTTGAGAATGGAAAGAGCCAAACTTCTTGGTTATCCAAGCCATGCGGCCTATGTTCTTGAAGAACGGATGGCAGAGAGTCCGGCAAAGGTAAATGCCTTTTTGGATCAGCTTCACACAGCTGCCAGACCATTCGCAATGAAGGATCTGGCCGATGTAAAAGACTATGCCAAAGCCAATGGATTTAAGGATCAACTTGATCGTTGGGATTGGACTTACTGGTCAGAAAAGTTAAAAAATGAGCGTTATGGCTTCGATGAGCAGGCCCTGAAACCTTATTTCAAGCTGGAGAATGTCATTGGCGGTGTTTTTGATCTGTCTACCAGGCTATATGGAATTACGTTCAAAGAGAACAAAAATATACAGGTATATCATCCGGATGTGAAGGCTTATGAAGTATTTGACAAAGACGGATCATTCCTCTCCATTCTATACCTCGATTTCTTTCCAAGAGATGGTAAAAGAGGCGGTGCCTGGATGACTGAATACCGGTCGCAGAGTAACCTGGATGGAAAGAGCATCCGTCCAATCGTCTCCATTGTTACAAATTTTACAAAACCAACTGAGACGAGACCTTCGCTGCTTACATTTTATGAAGTGACCACATTTTTGCATGAGTTTGGCCATGGACTTCACGGAATGTTTGCCAACACTGTTTACGAAGGAATGTCAGGAACTTCAGTCTACCGTGATTTTGTTGAGCTGCCTTCACAGATCATGGAGAACTGGGCGGTAGAAAAGGAATGGCTGGATATTTTTGCCAAAGATTACCAGACAGGCGAAAAAATCCCGGCAGAGTTGGTGCAAAAGCTCATCACATCGAACAATTATCAGGCTGGATCATTGATTGAACGTCAGCTGAGTCTGGGTATGAGCGATATGGCCTGGCACTCCATTACAACACCAATGACCGGTCGTGTCGTTGAATTTGAAAGGAAAGCTGTGGCTACGACCGATCTGTTTCCACCACTCGATGGTTTTTGCATCAGCACCTCTTTTTCCCATATATTTGCAGGTGGTTATGCCGCCGGTTATTATGGGTACAAATGGGCAGAAATATTGGATGCGGACGCCTATTCTCTATTCAAAAAGAATGGGATTTTTGACAAAGCTACCGCTGAATCTTTCCGCAAGAACATTCTTGAAAAGGGCGGCACAGCCCATCCAATGGTGTTGTACAAAGCCTTCCGCGGACAGGAACCTTCGATCGAACCTTTGCTAGAGCGGGAGGGGTTGGTGAAGAAATAATATGGAAATTGGAAAATTTGAAAATGTGGAAATGTGAAAAGTGGAATGAATAAAATTTCTTAAAATCATGAGAATGGGGTAAATTAGTGATAATGATAAGTGGAAGTAATAATGTGATTGTTGAAAAATCTTTTAGGTTTGCCTTAAAGATCGTTGCCGCATGTGAATTGCTTCAAGAACAAAAAAAATTTGTGATAGGTAATCAATTGCTTAGGTCAGGCACTTCAATAGGAGCGTGTGTCCGAGAATCACAGGGAGCTGAAAGCAAGGCGGATTTTATTCACAAACTTAAAAATGCATTTAAGGAGGCAGAAGAAACAGAATACTGGCTACTTATTTGTAAATACTCTCCAAATTACCCTATTGATGAGAATTTGTTGAACGATGTCAGTGAGCTTATGAAAATATTATCAAAAATTATCATCTCTTCGAAATCCTAAGTGTCACGCCAAATGCATCACATTTTCACATTTTCACATTTCCCAATTTTCACATTATAAAATGCAAAAATGGCCTCAAAATCTTTAAAGAAATTCATCTACTTGTCGATCGTTGCGGCTGTAATGACCATTGGGTTGAAAACTACTGCCTACCTGCTAACCGATTCAGTGGGATTGCTCTCTGATGCCCTCGAATCGTGTGTCAATCTGGTGGCGGCACTGGTGGCGTTAATTGTGCTTACGGTGGCAGAAAAGCCGGCAGATGCTGAGCACGCGTTCGGCCATTCCAAAGCTGAATATTTTTCGAGTGCTATCGAGGGAGGCCTTATTGTTTTGGCTGCAGGTAGCATTGTGTGGAGTGCATATCCCAGATTGCTGGATCCTCAGCCACTAGAGAATGTAAGTGTCGGATTATTGATTTCACTTGGCGCATCGCTGATAAATCTTTTTGTAGCATTGGTCCTGATAAAGCAGGGAGCGCAAAATCACTCAATTACATTAACTGCTGATGGAAAGCATCTGATGACGGACGTGTGGACCTCAGTTGGTGTTTTAGCGGGTATTGGATTGGTGAAATTGACAGGATGGATTATTCTTGATCCCATTATCGCTATGCTGGTAGCCCTGAACATCGTTTGGACCGGGTACCGGCTTTTGCAACAATCGGCCAAAGGACTGATTGATACGGCTATACCACGTGCAGAGCGTCAGCAAATTGAGCATATTTTTGATCAATTTCGTAAGCCTGAAATTGAGTTCCACTCATTGATGACCAGGCAAGCAGGTCAGCGGAAATTTATTTCTGTGCACATTTTGGTGCCGGGAGAATGGACAGTTCAAAAAGGGCATGACCTTTTGGAGGTGGTGGAGCAAAAAATCAGAGACCACTTTCCATTTCCGGTAACGGTTTTTACCCATCTGGAACCTATCGAAGATCCGCTATCCCATAACGACTTCGGAATTGACCGTGGAAACTCTATTTAGCGTATTTTTTCTATTTTTGCACTTCAATAATTTTGTCAAATGTTAGAGCGGATCAAAGAACTCCAGAGAGAGATCGAAGAACGGGTAGTTAAGTCTGCTGATGAGTTGGAAGATTTAAGGATCAAATACCTTAGTAAAAAGGGTGAAATCTCCAAGCTGATTGAAGATTTTAGGAATGTATCGGCCGACCAGAAAAAGGAAATCGGTCAGGCTGTTAATACCCTGAAAAATTTTGCCACAGAGAAAATCCGGGTACTGAAAGAAGGACTCGAAGATCTCGCGTCAGAAGCACAGAAATTGGATCTTTCCCTACCGGGGGATCCCATGAAGGCAGGTTCCAGGCATCCGATATCGATCGTAAAAAATGAGATGCTGGAGATTTTCAAGAGATTGGGATTTGTGGTCTCCGAAGGGCCAGAGATTGAAGATGACTGGCATGTCTTTACGGCGTTGAATTTCGCCGAAGAACATCCGGCCCGGGACATGCAGGATACTTTTTTTATCCAGCGCAATCCGGATATTCTGCTTAGAACCCATACCTCCTCTGTACAGGTTCATGACATGGAAACCATGAAACCTCCAATCCGCACGGTAACACCTGGCAGAGTTTTCAGGAATGAAGCGATTTCATACCGTGCGCACTGCATGTTTCACCAAATCGAGGGATTGTATATCGACGAGAATGTCTCTTTTGCAGATTTGAAGCAAACGTTGCTATATTTTGCCAGGGAACTTTTTGGCGAAAAATCAGAGATACGGATGCGCCCCTCATATTTCCCATTTACCGAGCCTTCGGCCGAAGTTGATGTCTCATGTTCTATATGCGGCGGCAAGGGTTGTAACGTCTGTAAATACACCGGATGGCTCGAAATTTTGGGCTGCGGCATGGTCGACCCAAATGTTCTGGAAGCATCAGGCATCGACAGCAAAAAATACACCGGTTTTGCCTTTGGCATGGGCATCGAACGAATCGCCATGCTCAAGTTTGGGATCAATGACCTGCGACTCTATTTTGAAAATGATGTGAGGTTTTTGCAGCAGTTCGAGGCGGCGAATTAAAGAAGGGGGCTAAAGAAGGATAAAGGATAAAGTTAAAAGGATAAAGTATTGGACTCCCAATATTGGGGTCAAAAACAAAGAACGCCCGGATGAAGATCCCGGCGTTCTTGTTTTACTTAAATATCTAATTTGATTTTTTTGAACCGGAGATAATCCGGTCTGTGGGCAAAAGCAGGTCAATTGCGGCCAAATTAGTTTAACTCCGCAGTTTGGACCTTCTGTTTTTCTT